>DKXQ01000010.1:21667-22962 GCA_002493085.1 Lachnoclostridium sp. UBA7122 | reverse complement strand
TACAACAGATAATATATTTTCTTGCAAGAGCTGCTGTTTTTCTAAAATCTGATAAAACAGGCATAAAAAGGCACTTTTTAATATATTGGGAAATAATGTTTGGAACTATAATTTACAACATAATTTTTATTATGTTGTATCTTTTGTTTTTATATCTTTTGGTCATATTAAAATCTATATATGTATTATAAAATTTATTATAGAATATTTATGCATAATTTACTATTGAATGGTTCAATCCATCAATACCAGTAAGAAGCAAATTTATTTTTAGACTGGCAAGCTTTAAAAAGAGTAAATTCTATTTAAATCTGCCAGAGCCATATAATTTGAACTTGTAAAAACTATATAAATTTTTATCAGACCAGTCCCAAATTATCAATTTGTTTCTGGTACTCTTCATATGTTGTCATAATATAGCGCCTTGTTGTTTCCACACTGCTGTGTCCAAGCACATCTGCAAGTTTTGCAATGTCTTTGCTGGCTTTATAAAATGTTTTTGCAAACAGATGTCTTAAATTATGTGGGAAAATCTTTTCCTCTGGCACTTCTGTTTCCTCCCTGAGTGCTTTCATTTCTTTCCACACATTGCTGCGGTCAACTGCATTGCCATTTGATGTCCGGAATACTACTCCGCTTTGAATGTCATTTTCTTTTATGTATTCAAGCAGGAGTTTTTGCAGACTGCTTGGAATAAGTGCTTTCCTTTGTTTTCTTTTGCAGTAAATTTCAACTTCACCTTTTATTACACTTTCCACAGTTATAAACATAAGTTCACTAATACGCAGTCCCATTGAACATAGAGTTTTTATAATCATGGCAAGCCTTTTCTTTCCTTTGCGCATAGCCGCTGTTACAAGTTTTCTATATTCCTGCATTGATAAATCAATTTTTTTAGATGCAAATGCTTCATTTTGTATATGATAGAGTTTTACTCCCAGTCCATACCATTCAAGGTATTTAAACAGACCATTAGCTGCAATAAGGAAAGAATTTATGCTTGACAGTTTGTACTTCTTTTTTACTCTTAGATATTCTTTAAAATCAAACATCAGCTTTTTTGTTATTTCGTTTTCGCCTGCAAAATCCATAAGTTTTTTTATATCACATATGTATTTATTTACTGTTGCCATGCTTTTTTCTTCGTTAATTAAATGTTTCCTGTATTCATCTAATATCTGTTCTGTGATAATATGTAACATATTTTTATCCTTTCTTTCTTTTTTAACATTTTTCAGCAAGAAGTTTCCCACCTCTATTTTTTATATTATAATACAAACTGGAAGCTTTAAAGT
>DKXQ01000010.1:0-21320 GCA_002493085.1 Lachnoclostridium sp. UBA7122 | reverse complement strand
GCAGCCGCTCCCACTTAGATGAGGTATGCAGTGGTGCATACCAAAGTCAATATATGACATCATATTTAAAAAGTTGTATAATATATCTAAGCTTTCGTATACCCAGATAAAGTTACACTATCCTGAAAGGCTAAAATACTTGCTATCTATTGTATTTTTGTTGTATAATAAATTTAAGCCTGGAGTTATTTTTTGTGTTATATTTTTTTCAAAAAAACTATAAAGTGGAGGCTTTATTATGGAAAACACTGGTATCAAACCTGTTGTAATACAAGAAATCTGCGGTCTGGCACAAAAATATGGAGTAGAAAAAGTTATTTTATTTGGTTCAAGGGCACGTGGAGATTATAAACGTACCAGTGATATTGACCTTGCTTGCCGTGGCGGGGATTTTAACAGGTTTGCATTAGATGTAGATGAAGAGACATCTACTCTGCTGAAATATGATATTATAAATCTTGATATGCCCATACAGAAAGAATTAGGTCTTTCGATTATAAAGGAAGGCAGGACCATTTATGAAAAAATATGAAAACTTTTGTGCTGCATTAAATAATTTAGAAGATATTTACAAATATAGTGAGCCTTACAATAATGTAGTAATAACAGGTCTTGTCGGGCTATACAGCATATGTTTTGAACAGTCATGGAAACTGATGAAGGAAATTTTAGAAAAACATGGTTATGAAAGTGCTGCGACAGGTTCACCAAGATTTGTTATAAAAACTGCATACCAGGCATCAATGATTCTTGATGAAGATATGTGGCTGGCAGCACTACAGGCAAGAAATAATGTAAGCCACTCTTATAATAGTGAAATTGCACTAGATATTGTCAGACAGACAAAAGAGAAATTTTATGGTTTATTTTGTGAGTTAAAGAAAAATATTGACAGAAACTGGCTTTAACAGTGACAAGAATAAGAATTTCTGGATTCCTGCCACTGTTATAAACTTTTATTACTGGTTGTTACTGGCAATCATTTCATCCAGTTTTGCTAGTGCATCTGCTATTCCGCCTGTACTCTGGAATAACCCCCTTGCCACTGCTTCCTGTCCTACTAATATAGTGCCAAGGTCACGTGTAAGTATGCCTGGCTCTACCATCCATCTGCCGATATCTTCTTTTGCTGCATTTGAGTGTTTGGAGATAAATGTTGTAATTCTCTCCTGTATAAGCTTGAAGTATTCATATGTCTGCGGTGCGCCAAGTACCATGCCACTAAGCCTGACCGGGTGGATTATGACGGTTGCAGATGGTGCAATAAATGTATAATCAGCAGCAACTGAAAGTGGTACTCCGATAGAATGGCTGTCACCCATTACAAGGGCAACTGTAGGTTTGGACATTGATGCAATTAGCTCTGCAAGAGCCAGGCCACATGAAACGTCTCCTCCTATTGTATTAATCATAAAAAGAATTCCATCTACAGACGTATCATGTTCAAGGGATGCAAGCATGGGTATCATATGTTCGTATTTTGTGGTTTTTGTGTTATTGCCTGCACACTCATGTCCCTCTATTTCACCTATAATTGAAATAAGCTGTATAACCTTTCCAGTTTTTTTATTTTCAAGCCGTCTGCACCCAAACTCTTTTATATCGTCTTCCATAGTAACCTCCATTTAAAGCGTTAATTTTACTAATAATATCCCTGATAATAGTAAAATTATACGCTTTCTGGGGGTTAAAAATCACGCATATGTTCTTTCCCATATATATCATCTTTTTCAAGCATGGAAAGAAGCTGTGCTTTTTTTGTTCCAGTCATAAGTTCTTCATTATACTGTAAGTACCGTTCACATTTATTTTCAGAAAGATAGCTTGCAGCTTTACTGTCCATTGTCAGTTCTGTAACAAATACCACCATTTCCTGTCCATTTTTAAATGCACCTTCCATAAAGTCAAATGCATTTTCAAGCGCCCTGCCAGTTTCATCTTCAAGTCTTTCAAGTTCCTCACGCCACAGGCTAAAGTTAGCTGCTGCCTGTTCAAATGCTTCTTCAGCATCAGTGGAAAATGGTTTGCTTTTCCTTAACATTTCAAGAATAATGGTGTATTGTTCACTCTGTTCTTTAGTATAGAAGCCTGCTTTTTTTCCTGCTTCCACTTTTTTTTCAAAGTCATGGTACATTTTTTCATATAAATCTATACTGCTGCCCTCTTTTTTATGCAGTGCATTTTTAAATAATGTTAGAAATGCAAACCATTTATCAGCAATAAAATGATGTGAACTTGTCTTGTCGAAGAGTACAGACAATCCGCTTATTAACAGATTAACTACACTTAGCCTTTCATCAAATGAAGCCCTGTATATGCGCTCATATAGTGCAGGGTCTGTATTTCCTATAAGAATGTCATTTATGCCATAATCATCCTGGTACTTTTTATACAAGTCAAGATAGGCGGCTACATCCTTTGCCATTTCCTTGTGCTGTAAGAACTCATAAATTATTTCTTCATTTACCTCAATGGAAAGTTTTTTGTATATCTTAAGCAGGCTGCTTAAATCTACCCATCCCCTTGCAGTTACAAACTGTATGCCGTCTACGTCAGCCTCAACTTTATAAAAATTTTGCGGGCGCAGTTCCAGATAACTTAAAATTGCCGCATCTACACGGTTTTCACGTGCAT
The DNA here is from genome assembly GCA_002493085.1 of Lachnoclostridium sp. UBA7122. GTDB lineage: Bacteria > Bacillota > Clostridia > Lachnospirales > Lachnospiraceae > Butyribacter. The sequence goes on along the minus strand of DKXQ01000010.1, from coordinate 18,686 downwards.
ATTCACGCCAGACGCTATATTCTGCATCAACTTCAATTTTTCTTATACGGTCCAGTGTAACCATATCAAACTCACGTACAGATTTGTTATATTCTGGAGGGTTGCCTGCGGCTACAATAATCCAGCCTTCTGGCACTTTCCAGGTGCCAAAAGTCTTACACTGCAAAAACTGCAGCATTGCAGGGGCAAGTGTTTCAGAGACACAGTTGATTTCATCAATAAATAAAATTCCTTCTTTTAAGCCGCTGTCACGGATTTTGCTGTATACACTTGCAATAATTTCACTCATCGTATATTCTGTAACAGAATACTTTTGCCCGTTAAACTCTTCTTCTTTTATAAATGGCAGGCCAATGGCGCTCTGCCTTGTATGGTGTGTAATTGTATAAGCAACAAGCCCTATCCTTAACTCTTGTGCAATCTGTTCCATTATCTGGGTCTTGCCTATGCCAGGTGCACCTATAAGAAGCACAGGCCGCTGTCTGTTTACAGGCAGGACATACCCGCCAGTGTTATCTTTCATAAGATAAGCCCTGACAGTATTTTTAATCTCTTCCTTAGCTTTCTTTATATCCATATTCTCATCCTCATTGCCCATGGCGGGACTGCCATTTCATCATAATCATCAATAAATATAAACGCTGTCTTATATGAAGGCCTCTTTTTAGGATATGTTCCTTTACCATCTGTAAAATAGACCAGCCCGCACAGGTTTTTTAAAACTTTACGTTCCAAAAGGTTGTTTACATACCGGAATACTGGCCTGAAATCAGTACCTCCGCCGCCAATTATATGAAAATTGCCAATTACATGTTCCAAATCTTCTTTTTTCTTTATTTCCAGGTCCATCCGGATATTATCATCACACTGGATTATCCTCATATGGCAGTTGTGAAAAAAACTATTTCTTTCAGCCAGTATACTGTATGTTTCTTTAAGAAAGTTTTTTACCATTTCCCCGTTTGTAGAATAACTTGTGTCAATGGCTACGATAAATTCCTGTATTTTGACTGTCTCACGTGTTTCTAGAGGCTCAATAAGGGGCATATTGCCATAAAGCTTTAACCCATAAGTATAAAAGTTTAAATCAAACTCATCTGGGTCACATTTAAGCTCTTCATTAAGAACTGCAAACTTTCTAAGAAATTTACTGTAGCTGCGTCTGCTTTTTGCAACTCTTGTCTGTTCATTAAAAACCTGTGTCCCCTCCCTGTTCTCATCACCACGGTTCTCAAGCTGCATCTGTGACTGCCTTGAAATCTTGTCCCACTTGCTCTGGGAGCTTGCGGCAGCGGCAGCAGATACCTTCTCTTCCAGTGGCCAGTATTTATGGCTGTCAGTATAGAACTCCTTTTGCAGCACTTCTATATTGCTTGTATCCATATTTAAAAGTTCATTGTAGATAACAGGTGCTGACACAGGTTTTTCTGAAACCTTTATTTTGTCGTAAACCTGTTGTCTTATATAAGTTAGTGGCCTTTTAAGCCCTGGTTTTTCCAGTCCGTCTATTGTATATTCAACAATAATATCACATGCAATATCCCACAAAAGCCTGCTTCTTCCTCCGCACAGCCAGAGATGTCCATAAATACAGTGAAGTATGCCATGCAGATATAGCCTGTTTAAAAAACGGGAATTGGTTTTAAAAACACGGAAGAGCTGTGGTGTGGAATAATACAAAAATTCCCCATCTACAGCCATAGTATCTATTGTATTATCACTTTTCCATAAAAGTCCTGACAGTGCCATATCCATAAACCTGAGTTCAAGATAAAGTTCATTTCTTACCAATCCAAGTATTTTAAGTGACATCTCATCTTCCCACTCAGACTGGGTAATATTATGTGCCATATTAATACCATGCCTTTCTTGCCATTATCCAAAATCATACCTGTTTCTTTTTATATCTTCTATAAACTCGTGTTTCCATTTTAAAAGGCCTGCAGCACCCTCACTCCAGCCTGACTGGGAAGCTGCTGCCACTGCACTGTCAATGCCAGACGCTTTTGCATATTTATTGCTGCACATAAAATGCAGTGCCTCAAGTTGTCTGTCTGTTACAAGCATATCCATTATTTCTTTCTGGTGAAGCTTAAGATATGCCACATACCTGTTTTTAGCTGTATCTGCAAGCATAAACGGGTACATTATCCTTCCAAGTGCCATCTTATAAATTGTGCTTACACTTTCTTCTATTGATGCTTTATTAAATATTTCATCATACTGCTTAAAATCTGGCACGTCATTGGAAAAACACTGCCTGGCCCTGAAGCCTTCACCTGTGATATTCCTGCCAAATATATGGGCTGGTGCAATTTCATCATATGAATCGGTATATTCAGGATATACAAGCATGGCATTTATACATTTTCCATCATAAAAATATACTTCCAGGCTGCTGTTTATGCGGCTTATAAGCTGTTTAAGCCCATTTGGCACATCTGCCCTGCATCTTAAATACAGTTTTGAAAAACAGGAACAGTTCATAAAAATATCACTGCCAGCTTCCTTTAAACATGCACCAATTTCAATCACTGCCAGCTTCCTGCAGTTATAAAATGCATTATTTCCAAGTTTTCTTACGCTGTCTGGCAACACAATGCTTTCAGCATAATTGCCGCAAAATTCACAAAGCCTGCCAGACTGCACAGCATTTAAACTTGCACTGTCAATCTCTGCACCAGTCCTGTTAATTTCTGAAAAACAGTATGCTCCAACTGACACAACTTTATGTCCTTCAATTTTTTCTGGTATGCACACTTGCGGAGTATCTGCATATACACGCAGAACTTCTGCGTCTGTGCCAGACCTTCGCCATATAAATGCAAGCCTGTCTGTCTCTGTATACATAAAATCCATTTAACTACACTCTTTCTGCTGGTAGCGGCAAACACACAGACTTAAAAGCAGTAAAACCGGAAATGCTGCTGCCGCCAGAATCCCTGTTTTTAAATTATTGCCAAATAAACTTGAAACCATTCCAGCAAGTGCAGGCCCGCCTGAACACCCAAGGTCACCTCCAAGTGCAAGCAGTGCAAACATTGCTGTCCCACCGTGGCGCAAAACAGCTGCTGCTTTGCTGAAACTGCCTGGCCACATAATGCCAACAGATAAACCGCATAGAGCACATCCAGCAAGATTTATGGCTGGAACTGGCGCTAATGAAGTGATAAGATATGAAAAAATACATAAAACACTGCTTCCTGCCATAAATTTGTCAAGGTTAATCTTATCGCCATATTTTCCATAAAACGCCCTTGAACTTCCCATAAGCAGCGCAAATGCCATAGGTCCGGCAAGGTCGCCGGCCGCCTTGCCCACACCAAGCCCTTTTTCTGCAAAAAACGATGCCCACTGGCTCACTGCCTGTTCGCTTGCACCTGCACATACCATCATAAGCATAAGAGTCCAAAATATCTTTTCTTTGAACAGCCCTGCTATCCCCATGCTTTCAGAACCGTCTTCAATAAGTGAAGCTATTGGCACTTTTGTAAATATTATGCTATTGATTACAGGTATAGTTATCCATATATACATAAGGACTTTCCAGCTTCCCATGCCAAAAATTTTAAAGAAAATAGTTGAAAGCAATACAACTCCTGCATGTCCCCAGCAGTAAAACGAATGTAAAAGGCTCATTGCCTTTTCTTTATTATCTGTTGGGCAGCTTTCCAGAACCGGGCTTACAAGAACTTCTATCAGTCCGCCTCCAACTGCATAAAATGCCACAGACACTAATATCCCTGTAAATGCGTCTGGAAGAATATCTGGCAGCACTGTAAGCAGAAACAGCCCTGTAGCAGCAAATACATGTGCCAGCACTAATGATATCCTGTAACCTATCTTATCAATAAAACCAGCCGAAACCAGGTCGGTGACAAGCTGGATGCCAAAATTAAATGTTACAAGGAGTGTAATTTTATTTAATGGTATATTGTAATCTGTCTGGAATGTTATAAAAAGCAGTGGAATAAAGTTATTTACAATGGCCTGCACAATATATCCAATAAAACAGGCATATACTGTGTTTTTATAGTTTTTTCTTAATCCAGCCATATATATACTCCCCATATCTTTGTGGAATACCTACATGGAATAAAGCACAGAAACAACAATGACAATAATTTCTGTGCTTTGTCCATTTTTATATGTAGCAAGTTATTGTTCATAATAACTGCAAAACATTGTATTACTGTAGCATTGCATCTGCAAGCTCTGCAATAGCAGCTTTGTCAGCCTCTTTCATAACAGACCTGACAGATACTTTCTTTTCACATATTTCAATATTCTTCATACTTCCAAGTAATTCTTCCATCTTCTTTGCAGCCATTGGCGCCCATGAGCCATTCTCAATAAGTGCAACTTTGCGTTTCTGGAAATTTTTACTCTTTAAATGTGCAAGGAAATCTTCCATTACAGGGAAAAGCCCTCCATCATATGTTGCTGATGCAAGTACCATGCGGTCATACCTGAATGCTGCTTCTATTGCCTCAGCCATATCATCCCTTGAAAGGTCAAATATTTCAAGTTTTTCAACACCCTTGTTCTTTAATATTTCTGCGCACTCTTTCGCAGCTTTAGCTGTATTGCCATGGATAGATGCATAAGCTACAAGAACACCACTGTCTTCTGGTTCATAGCTGCTCCACACATCATATTTTCCAATATAATATCCAAGGTTTTCTTTAAGTACAGGACCATGAAGCGGGCATATTGTGGCAATATCAAGCCCTGATGCTTTTTTAAGAAGCGCCTGTACCTGTGCGCCATATTTTCCAACAATATTAAAATAATAACGCCTTGCCTCACATGCCCAGTCGTCATCTTCAGCATCCAGTGCGCCAAACTTTCCAAACCCATCAGCAGAAAACAGTATCTTTTCGCTTTGCTCATATGTAACCATAACCTCTGGCCAGTGTACCATAGGTGCCATAAAGAACTGGAGCGTATGTGTTCCTATCGAAAGTTCCTCTCCTTCTTTAACAGTAACAGTCCTGCCAGAAAAGTCAAACTCAAAGAACTGCGGCAGCATCTGGAATGTCTTAGTATTGCTGACAAGTTTCATATCCGGATACATTTCTGCAATTTTTTGTATATTGGCTGCATGGTCAGGCTCAAGATGTGAAATTACCAGATAAGCAGGCGATTTACCACCAAGTACATTCTTAAGGTTTTCAATCCATTTATCAGTTGCCCTGGCATCTACAGTATCCATCACTGTAATCTTTTCATCCATAATTACATAAGAATTATAGGAAACTCCCTCTGGTACAACATACTGGCTTTCAAATAAATCAATATCCTTATCATCAACTCCAATATACTTAACACTATCTGTTACAAACATTACAATTTCCTCCTTTTTTATATATGTTTAAATATGAAACTGCTTGCCTAACACTTTGCTATATATAATAGCACAAAAAGAATATAGATGTAAATACTGGCAGTTTGTATTTTTAAAAAATTCAACTAACATTTAATTTATATTTATTGTTACATTATCTATTCCCCTATAACTGGTTATATCCGTTCCACTATGTGCTGCATACGTTTTCACCAGCCGTTTTTCCTTTTTTCTATCTTTTTCTGTTGACAGGCCACTGCTGTTATAATTATAAAAATCCCAGAATTTTTTCATAGCGGATGGATGTTCTTTAGTTAAATCTTTTACTTTTTCCCACCAGTCCATGTCATCTCTGGTTGTGTAAATAAATTTTTCCACAACATAACCATTCCCTTTTGGTTTAAGGCACATTCTGCCTAATCTTCCTTCACTTGTGTACAATTTTATAAGTCCGCCATACTGGTACCCGGTTTCATATTCAAAATTGCCAAATACAAACAGTCTGCCATCTTTTTTTCCTATATAATAAATATCTGGACTTGGCAGATATACACCGCCATTTTTCGTATACCACTTTGCTTGTTTTTGGCACATATAGTCACAGACAGTTTTCTTTACCATATCATCACCAGAGTAGGAAAAAGCGGGCAGTTTTTCTACATAACCTGTAAGTTTTTCTTTGTCACCACCATAATCTTTATAGTACACTATGTTAAGTCCTGTATGTTTTAAATACATATTTAGCATTTTTTTAAACATTATACAAGCTTTAGTATATCTCTCTGTACCTTCGTAGAATTTTTTTCTTATACCTGGGTGGTTCTTAGTAAACCGGTCAATATCCTTTGTCCAGTACGAACCATCCCTTACTTTTCTAACCTTAACTATCTTATAGCCAGAGCCTGTCTTTTTAAGTTGCAGTTTAGCTGCCTGGTGGCCTCCGCCTGCATCCTGTAATACATTGCCATTTCTGATTAAGGTTGAATGATACAGGTCTGCAAGTATAACAATTTTATTATTCTTTTTTTCTTTTAAATAAATTACAGGCGCAGGTATATAGACAGTTCCTTTGTCTGCATACTTTAAATTTTCATTATACATATATTCACATATTGCTGCTATCTGCGCATCACCGCCAGTATATACAAATTTGGGAAGTGTATCATTATCTGGCATTTCAGCAGTAACTTCTATATTTAACTTAACAGTATTATGCTTTTTAGTATTTCTGTCTAATGTAAATAATGCATAATATATATTTTCTATATTTTTTTTGCTATATCTTACTATTAAAGCACTTTGCTTACTGCTTCCATTTTTTGCTTTCCAGATAAAACTATTTTCACTGTACATATTGACATTATTGTTCAAAAAATTAGTTAAAGATTGTGGAACAGAATTAAATGTATCTGTATAATATTTCTTTTTATATTTTTTCCACTTATTGCACAGCTGTTTACTGCTTATACTTTTCCCGGTTTTCTTTTTTGTAAGCTGTGGATTAGTAAGGTCTGTTAAATCACATTCATAATAAATACTGTCCGCTTTGCCATTTTCTTCATTAAAAATAAGCAATTTTCCATCTTCTTCTACAATACGTGTAAACCTGCTTTGAGTGTTAAAATTATTACATTCAATCTCCTGTAAATCCACTACAGAAGCTACGCAGTCTTTTTTCCGGTCATATATTACCATGCCACGCAAATGTGCAAACACAAAATAATCCCCGTTACAGGCATAAAGTTCTGGTGCATAAGTTTCCATGCGCTGGATAATATTTAAGGAATTTTTTATAACCTCTTCTTCTGCCTCTTTAACCTCTTTATTTGCAGGTTTAAGAAAAACGTCTGCTATTTTGCCACCTGTTGCAGCATATGCACAAACACCTAGCATAAAAAACACTGCAAGTACTGCTGCCGCTGTTCCTGCAAACTTTTTGAAAGTTTTTCTTTGTTTTTTTGAATACTTATTTATTGCTGCTGTCTCTTGTCTATAAGATATATTGCTTTCTACACCATTCCATATTTTCTCCTTTTCTTCAGGAGAAGGATTAAGGTTTTCAAATGCCTTTTTAATAAATATATCATCTTTCATAAATAACCTCCATACTCTTTAACTTATAAATGAAGCCCTTTAGATACCAGAATTTTTTCAAGCTTTTTTCTCGCTGCTGCCAGCTGTGACTGTATGGTACTTTCTTTCCTATTCAAAATAGCTGCCATTTCCTTAACTGCATAGCCTTCAAAATAATACAGATATAAGACCTCCCTGTGTCTGGCAGGAAGTTCCATAACTGCATCTAAAACTGCATCATCCATTTCTGACCTGGAAAGCTCTGCAATATTACTACTCTTTAGTGTTTTTACATCTTCCAGGTATACCCGCTTCTTTTTCCAACAGCTTTTAAGTATATCCTTGCAGCAATTCCTTGCCACTGTTATAAACCATGCTTTTTCATGGGATGCATCTCTAAAAGACATCTGCTTTTCCCATGCTTTTAAAAAAATGTTCTGAACTGCATCTTCTGTATCTGTCCTGTTTCTAAGATATAAAAGACATATGCGGTAAACCATATCTGCCTGACGCAGGTAAAGCTGCCTGAAATCTTCTCTTTCCTGCATAATCCCTCCTTTCTGTGCCCGATGTATACCAGACGCAATTTATAAAATAAGCTTATATCTTATAAACGATTCAGACAGGGAAAATATCCAGTCTTAAAAGCAAAAAAATCATCTGAAAGACATAAAAAACCATGTCTTTCAAATGATTTAAGCGTTTATCTGGTTTTACCAGATTTTATGCATATGGCTTATTCAGTACTTTCGCCCTGCAAAGCATCAAACCCTTCTTCTCCTGTACGGACTTTTACAACATTTTCAACATCATATACGAAAATCTTTCCATCACCTATGCTGCCTGTATAAAGGACTTTTTTCGCAGTATCAATAACTGTCTGTACAGGTACTGCACTTACTACTACTTCAACTTTCATCTTAGGCAGCAGCACAATGTCAAGTTCAGCACCACGGTATCTTGTAGTCATGCCTTTCTGTGTGCCACATCCAAGTACTTGTGTTACTGTCAGTCCCATTACACCGATTTCATTCAGGGCAGCTTTCAGTTCATCAAATTTACTCTGTTTGCAGATAATAGAAATTCTTGTAAGTTTTTCTGTCAGTGTTTCTCCTGTTTCTGTTATTACTTTCATGGCAGCAGCCCTGTCTGTTTCATTAGCAGCTGCCGCTTCTGGATTAAGAATAATATTGCCGCCAACTGCAGGTGTATTGCCTGTAAGTGTTTCAATGGATGTACCTGCTGAATAGAACATATTGCCAGCTGGCATAAAGTCTGCATATGCAGACGGAAGACCATGTTCTGTAAGGTCAAGCCCTGTAAGTTCCTCTTCGTCAGTGACACGCAGTCCCCAGACTTTATCCATTACAGTGAATATAATACCCATAAATATTGCTGTATAAATACCTACTGCAGCTACGCCTAAAAGCTGTATTCCAAATAGATGTACACCACCACCATAAAACAAACCATCATTTATATCGAAAAGCCCTACTGCCAGTGTGCCCCACAGTCCATTAAAACCATGTACGGCAACTGCACCAACAGGGTCATCTACTTTAAGCACGCTTTCCACAAACCATACGCCAAAACATACAAGCAGGCCGTCAACTATGCCAATAATTATTGCACCTGTGGCATCTACATTGGCACATCCTGCTGTAATGCCGACAAGTCCTGCAAGTGAACCGTTAAGACACATTGAAACATCAGGTTTGCCATATCTAAGCCATGTGAATATAAGAACTGCAAGTGTTGCAAATGCTGGAGCTAGTGTTGTCGTTCCAAGGATTTTTGCCATCTGTGCTGCATCAGCTGCTGCTGCACCATTAAATCCATACCATGCAAACCACAGGATAAAACAGCCTAAAGCGCCAATTGGAAGGTTATGCCCTGGAATTGCGTGTGGTTTGCCTGTTCTTTTACTAAACTTGCCAATACGCGGTCCTAAAATGGCAGCACCTATAAGTGCTGAAATGCCACCTACCATATGTATAACACATGAACCTGCAAAATCTACAAAACCAAGCTTTGTAAGCCATCCCTGGCTGTTCCATGCCCATCCCGCTTCAACAGGATATACTATTATGCTGATTATTGCAGAATAGATACAATACATATTGAACTTTGTTCTTTCTGCCATGGCACCAGATACAATTGTGGCACATGTAGCACAAAATACCAGCTGGAAAAAGAAGTTTGGCCAGTCAAAGGTCTCAAAGTTTGTAAACATCCCATATTCTGGTTTTCCAAAAAAACCATTATGTGAGCCTGAATTCATAATCCCATAGCCAAACAGGATAAAGACTGCTGTGCCTATACAAAAATCCATAAGGTTTTTCATAATTATATTACCAGCATTTTTAGCCCTGGTAAACCCTGCTTCTACCATTGCAAATCCTGCCTGCATAAAAAATACTAATGCGGCTCCTACTAAATACCATATACTCATATCCATAATAACTGCCCCCTTATTCTGACATATTAATATTGCTGATAGCTGCCGCGTCCGGACGACAATAGGACAAAGTTTCCTATAAAGCAAAAAAAGCGCCACAGAGATTTAATATCTGTGACGCCCTTGTCATGTTTACATTATATACAAATAAACCTTTATGTCAACTGTTTTTTTCCAAATAATTTTAATTTGTAAATCTTATATAAATTTTATTTAATATTAAATTTATTTTCATTAAAAGTTATATAAAATTATTTCCAGTTTTATACATAACAGTGTATTTTAAACAGCCAGAAAGTCCATTAAAGACATCTGGTTGCTATGTGGCATGTCTCCCATAATTCCCATATCTGCCATTGCTTCAATAACTTTTTCGCTGACTTTACAGCGGTTTTTAAAGTCTTCACGTGAGAGAAATTTTCCTTTTCCTGCTTCGTCTTCTATCATTTCTGCTGCTTTGCCGCCAAGCCCATCGATTGTAGCGAATGAAGGCATCAGTTTGCCACCAGTTATCTGGAACCTGTTTGCTTTTGCCTTATAAAGGTCAAGTGGTACAAATTCAAATCCTCTTGCATACATTTCCTGGACAATGCGCATATCTTCATATGTGTCTTTCTCCTTGTCTGAAAGTTCATTTTTCCGCTTCTGGTAATCAGCCATAAAATATTCAAGTCTTTCCCTGCCAAGGCACATAAGTTCATAGTTAAATGATGTTGCACGTATGCTGAAAAATGCTGCATAGTATGCAAGCGGATAGTATACTTTGAAATAGGCAACACGCATTGCCATCATTACATATGCAGCAGCATGTGCTTTAGGAAACATGTATTTAATACGTTTACAGGATTCTATATACCATTCTGGGACATTGCATGCTCTCATGTCTTTTTCCATATCAGATGTAAGCCCTTTTCCTTTACGTACACTTTCCATAATTTTAAATGAACGCTCGTTTTCAACGCCCATACGTATAAGATAAGTCATAATATCATCACGTGTACATATGGCTGTGGAAAGCGTGCAGTCACCATTAGCAATAAAGTACTGTGCATTATCAAGCCATACATTTGTCCCATGGGAAAGCCCTGATATGCGTACAAGGTCAGAAAAGTTCTTTGGTTTTGCCTCAATAAGCATGCCATGTACAAACTGTGTGCCAAATTCCGGAAGCCCCAGACAGCCAAGTGTACAGCCACTAATATCTTCTGGCTCTATGCCAAGGGCTTTTGTGCTTTCAAATAGTGACAATACTTTTTTATCGTCCATGCGTATTTTGGATGCATCAATGCCTGTGAGGTCTTCAAGCATACGTATCATGGTGGGGTCCTGGTGTCCAAGTATGTCCAGCTTAAGCAGGTTGGCATCTATTTTATGGTAATCAAAATGTGTTGTTATAATTTTTGTAGACATGTCATTAGCGGGATGCTGTACAGGGGTAAATGTATAAATCTCCTCACCCATTGGCAGTACAACTATACCGCCAGGATGCTGCCCCGTGCTTCTGCGCACACCTGTGCATCCAACAGCAATACGCTCTATTTCTGCCCTGCGCTTTACCTCTTCATGCTCTTCATAATATTTTTTGACATATCCATATGCTGTCTTGTCTGCAAGTGTTCCAACTGTGCCCGCCCTGAATGTATGCCCTGCGCCAAAGATTACTTCTGTGTAATCGTGTGCATTACTCTGGTATTCACTTGAAAAGTTAAGGTCTATGTCAGGCTCTTTGTCACCTTTAAAACCAAGAAATGTTTCAAATGGTATATCATGGCCATCTTTTTCAAGAATATGCCCACACTCTGGGCATTTTTTATCAGGCATGTCACATGCAGAACTTCCTGCATATGCTTTTACTTCTTCTGAGTCAAAGTCATAGTAGTGGCACTCTGGACAGTAATAATGTGCTGAAAGCGGATTAACTTCTGTAATTCCCGCCATCGTTGCGACAAATGATGAACCAACCGAGCCTCTTGAACCTACAAGATAACCATCTTCATTGGACTTCCAGACCAGTTTTTGTGCAATGATATACATAACTGCATAACCGTTACTTATAATGGAAGTAAGCTCTCTTTCAAGTCTTTCTACAACTACAGGCGGAAGTTTGTCACCATATATTGCACGTGCCCTGTTATAACATATATTTCTTAAATCTTCATCTGAATTTTCAATTTCAGGCGGGCATTTCCTTGGGCTGCATGGGTCTATATATTCAATCATATCAGCTATCAGGTTTGTATTTGTAATAACAATTTCTTCTGCTTTTTTAGAGCCAAGGTACTGGAATTCTTCAAGCATCTCTTCTGTGGTCCTGTAGTAAAGAGGTGCCTGGTTATCGGCATCAGCAAATCCCTTTCCTGACATTATAATACGCCTGTAAACTTCATCTTCAGCATTGAGGAAATGTACATCACATGTAGCTACAACAGGCTTATTATACTCTTCCCCAAGAGAAACTATTTTACGGTTAATCTCCATAAGGTCATTATTATCTTGTATATGCGGGAATCTATTATTGTCACGCAGCATAAACGCATTGTTGCCAAGTGGCTGTATTTCAAGGTAATCATAAAACTTTACAAGCCTGTCTGTCTCTTCTTCTGGTCTTTCTTCAAGTATAGCCCTGTAAAGCTCACCTGCTTCACAGGCAGAACCGATAAGCAGCCCTTCCCTGTACTGCATAAAAAGACTTTTTGGAAGTTTTGGCCGCCTGTTAAAATATTTCAGATGTGACTCTGAAACAAGCCTGTAAAGATTTACACGGCCAGTCTCATTCTTTGCAAGTATAACTGCATGGTATGATGGAAGCTTTCTTATAGTTTCTTCATCTGGCCTGCCAGACTTATTAAGGTCTGCAAGAGTGTATATCCCCTTGCTATCAAGCCTTTTTAACAGTCTGATAAATATTTCTGCTGTAGCCCCCGCATCATCAACCGCACGGTGGTGGTTTTCAAGCGGGACACCAAGTGCTTTTGCAACAGTGTCAAGTTTATACTTTTTAAGTTCTGGCAGCAGTGCCCTCGCCATTGCAACAGTATCTACTACAGTAAAATCTGTGTGTATACAAAGGTCTTTTGCTTTCTGGTTTATAAATCCTGTATCAAATGAAGCATTGTGTGCCACAAGGACTGCATTGCCACAAAATTCAAGAAAAGCGGGCAACACCTGTTTTATAACAGGTGCATCTTCAACCATAGTGTCATTAATGCCTGTAAGCTTTTGTATATTATAAGGAATTGGCCTTCCGGGGTTAATAAATGTGCTGAATGTCTCTGTAATAACACCATTGGCTATTTTGACTGCTCCTATTTCTATAATCTCATTGCTGTATGCGCCTATTCCTGTTGTCTCAAGGTCAAATACAACAAACTCTCCTGTAAAATCCTGTCCTTTATCATTCTGGACTATGCCTGTAAGGTCGTCTACGAGATAAGCTTCAACACCATATATGATTTTAAGGCTGTCATCAGGCTTTAATTCATGGGCAGCATCAGGGAACGACTGCACAACCCCATGGTCTGTTATAGCGATTGCACTGTGGCCCCATCTTTTAGCAGTATTTACATAATCACTGACAGACATTACTGAATCCATCTCACTCATCTGTGTGTGTGCATGAAGTTCAACACGTTTTTGCCCCTGATAGTTGTCCATGCGTTTAACACGCCTGTCCACCCCTGCTTTAATGCCCTTTATAGATGTTATGCTGGTTTCCCTGCTATATGTGTCATAGATTGGTACGCCTTTAAGTTTAATAAACTTTCCTGTTTTAATATTTTCCCGTATTTTTTCTGTTTCTTCTTTTGAAATAAATATCTTTGCTGAAATAGTATCTGTAAAATCAGTTATATTAAATATATAAATAACTTTTTCATTGCGGATTTCCCGTTCATCTGTAGATACTACTTTTCCTTCAATAACAATCTCTCCAATTCCGTCTTGTATATCGGCAATCTTAATAATTGCACCTTCACAGTTCCTGCCATAAAAACAATCTCTATCCACAGGCTTTTTGCCAGAATTCTGGCTTTTAGGTTTGGATTTTGTTGTATTTGAAGTTTTACTTTTGTTTGTATCTGGCACAGTATTGGAAGCTGCCATTTTTTTCTTTTTGGGAGGAACAACAGGATTGCTGGTAAAGCAATATCTGCCAGTATCTGTAAAGCTGTCTGCCATAACAGGTTCAGTATAATTTATATTAACTGATATTTCAAAGCCTGCTTTTTCTTTAAATATTTCTTTAAGACAGCAGATGAGTTTTTCTTCTTTTGCCCTGTACATGCAGTCATCTTCACATGATATATTTATAATATTCCCGCTTACATTTACAGTTCCACTATAGACCATATTAAATTCCAGAATATTTTCTTCTTTTAAAACAAGAAGTATGCTGTCTTTATAGTCATTCCAGAAATCTGAAGGGCTGTACTGTGCGGACAGGCTGAAGCTGTCATAAATCTGTACCTCATATCCTGTATGCTGGAATACATGGCTTAAAGAATACGTAAGCAGCCCTATTTCACGGTATGCGATAATATGGCTGCTTGATATATATATTTCTATTTTTTTAGTTTTTCTTAATACAACAATCCTTGAAACCATGACATCTTTAAAAATTTTATTCTGTCTGTCAGTCAGGTTTAAATTATCAAATGTTTCAAGCAAAAGCTTTTCCATCAGGTGTCTCCTTAACAGTTAAAGCCTATTCTTCTATTACTTCAACATCGTGTTCCGGCTCTTCGCCTATCTTGATAATTGCATTGTACACACATGCTGTAATTTCTGCATCCATTTGTGTTGTAGATGCATCAAACCTGTGTATAAGTTTGCCCGCAAATGAATGTACATATCTTGGAGGAAGCCTGTTAAGCGCATATGCAGCAACATCTATTTTACATTTATCACATTTGCAGTAATTAGTTGATGGCCAAAGCTGCTCTATCTTTGCCAGAACTGTTTCCTCCATCATATTTGTTAAACCTTTCACTTTCTTTCCACTCCTATCTTAACGCATAAAGGATAAAATTAATATCCAAAATAAACATCTATTCCATCTGCCATTCCACTTGCCATTCTGGTCTGGAACTGTTTTTTTTGCATCTTCCTGTCTTCTGCACTGTTACTCATAAATCCCATTTCTATAAGTGTAACAGGTATTTTACTCCAGTTTGTGCCAGTGAGGTCATCCCTTACAATACATCCCCTGTTTTTTATCCCTGTTTCTTCACAATAGCTGTCTATTATAGCTTTAGACAATTTATATGACTTTTTACTAAGTTTTGAAACATATGGATTAGACTTAGATGGGTAAAGTGCACTTGCCCCTGATACAGATGAGGAAGATGAACTGTCTCCATGTATGCGTATATAAATATCAGAGCCGCTTTTATTTGCCTTGACAGCCCGCTTTTTATTACTTATGTTTACGTTATTCTTTGAACGCACCATATAGACTTCATATCCCCTGTCTAAAAGCTCTTTACGCAGCTTTTTAGCAACATCAAGGTTAAGCTGGTACTCTGGCACACCTGTAGCAACACCTGTAGCACCTCCAGCCACCTTAGCTTTCCTTGTAGATGAACCTGGGCCTACAGGCTCTGTAGAACTGTCTGAATGAAGCTGGTGCCCTGCATCTATAGCAACTTTCTTTTTACCTTCAATATCTACATCATATGAAGCCTCCCTGCCTGCCTGTCTGACAGATACAGTGACACTTCCTGCCCTTTTGCCAGAAAGAACTCCTTTCTGGTTTATTACTGCACAGTTCTTATCAGATACAGACCAGACAGTGTCATCTGTATCACCTGTTACAGCAAACTGGTACTTGCTGCCAGCCTTAAGTACAGATGTTTTTGATGAAAATTCCAGTTCTTCTGCTTCTTTTATGTTTTTTTCTGCTTCTGCTGCACTTGATAATTTCAGGCTGTTTAATTTATTTATGCCTAATATGGTTACTGCCAGTACTGCAAAGGTAACTATTCCTGTCATAACCTTAATTTCACGTTTTAAATCTTTCATAAAAATCCTCCATGCTCCTGTTATTCAAATGTTCCAAACTCTGACAGCGGGTAAATCCTTAGCACTGCCCTGCCTTCTATATTTACACGCTTAACAGGCCCTACTTCCTCATATCTGCTGTCCTCGCTTACTGTACGGTTGTCACCCAGTACAAAAAATTCATCATCACCCAGTTTTATAGGCTCCTCTGCCATACCAGGGTCTATAATCGGGTCCTTGCCAAAGTTTTCTTCCAGTTTTTCTCCATCTATGTATATATCTTCATCTATTATCTGTATAGTCTCACCTGGAAGACCAATTACCCTTTTTATATAATAATCACTGCTGTCACGTCCATGCGGATAAAATACTATTACATCAAATCTGTCTGGGTCAGTAAAATGGTATGAAACTTTTTCAACTAAAAGATTTTCACCGTTTTTTAATGTATTCATCATTGACTTGCCATCAACTATAGTTCTCTGAAGCACATACCTTGGCACAAAGGCTACACAGATAACAATAACCGCAATATAGATACAAAGTTCAATTATATTATTGCGTAATTTCTTTCCCTTAGATATTTCTTTCTGGCCGGTCTGGGCAGTTTCCCCTCCATCCTTAGTAGAATCTTCTTTTGTATTCTGCATGCTTTCAAATTGATTTTCCATTTTACAAATACCACCTTAATTATTAACTTCTTCCTCTGGAAATGAAACTAATTCTTCCTGGACAGCTTCTTTTTCAGCAGCTTCTGCTGCCTTTCTTGCTTCTATTTCCATTGCCTCTTCCTCACTTAAAATACGTATCTTAGAGTTATTAAGCTCATCAATGGCTATTGAAAGAGGTTTTGGGCATTTTGGTGATACATACATCTGTGCACCATCTATTATCTGGCGTGCCCTTTTTGAAGTAGCAAGTACTATTGAATACCTGCTGTTTACTACTGGAGCTTCACCTGATTCAACCTCACTGTTTACTAATTTCATTAAATCTGTATATGATGGATGTAACATATTATTCTCCTTCTTTAATTATAATAAAAAGCTGCTAAAATTGTTACATATTGATTCAATAAGCTGTTTTTGGTTATTTTTTGTGAAATGAAGCGACTGCAGAAGCCCATGCATCTGGATAATGCACTTATCTAAGTCATCATTTACTATAATATAATCGTATTTATCCATATAACTGCACTCTTCAACAGCCCGTGAAATCCGTTTATCTATAATATCTGCTGCCTCTGTGCCACGGTTTATAAGACGTTTTTTTAATTCTGCTGTACTTGGCGGGGTAATAAATATAAGAGAAACATCTGGGAAATTCTTTTTTACCTGCAGTGCACCCTGCATTTCTATTTCCAACAGCACATCCTGGCCACTATTTATCTGGGAAAAAACATAATCTTTTGGGGTTCCATAATAATTATTTACATATTTTGCATACTCTATAAATTTTTCTTCTTTAATCATCTGCAAAAATTCTTCTTTTGTTTTAAAGAAATATTCTTTTCCCTCTGTTTCACCTGCCCTTGGCGGTCTTGTAGTTGCAGATATAGAAACAGCATAGCCATATCTTTTTACAAGCTCATTTACCAAAGTTCCTTTACCTGCGCCTGAAAATCCTGAAATAACCGCAATTATTCCTTTTTTAGGCATCTTCATTGCTCCTTTCCTGTGCCAGAAACCCCTCTGCCCTGTTCTCTATAGTTTCCGAAAGCAGCGCAGAAAGCACTATATGCCCGCTGTCCATAACAAGCACACATTTAGTTTTGCGTCCACATGTAGCATCAATTGCAAGATTATTGTCCTTTGCCGCCTGCACCATACGTTTTATCGGTGCTGCGTCAGCCTTTATAATGCTTACTACTTTATCCATGTTTACGACATTGCCATATCCTATATTTACTAACATAAACATTCTCTTTCTCATTCTATATTCTGTATTTGTTCACGTATTTTCTCAATTCCAGTCTTTAAATCAATTGCCATTCCAGACAGCTTTACATCATTTGCCTTGGAAAGAATTGTATTGGCCTCCCTGTTCATCTCCTGTGCAATAAAATCAAGCTTGCGCCCTACAGATTCTTCTTTGGACAATGTATTTTCCATATTGGCAATATGGCTTCTTAAACGCACAGTTTCTTCATCGACGCATATTTTATCTGCAAAGACTGTAATTTCTGTAGCAAGTATGCTTTCATCAACCTTTGTACCGCCAAGCAGCTCAGTTACTTTGTCCTTAAGCTTCTGCCTGTATTCAGATACTATCTGTGGTGAACGCTCTTCCACCTGTCCTACAATTTCTAATATATCTTTTAGCTTTTGCTGTATATCGTTGTATAAATTCCTGCCTTCTTTTTCCCGTGATGCCTGAAACTGCATACATGCTTTATTAAGTGCATCTTTTACTATCATAAATTCTTTGCTGGCATCTTTTTCATTCTCCTCAAGTATAATTACATCAGGAAACCTGACAAGAAGCGATGATGTAATACAAGGCTCTATTCCAAATTCTTCTGATGCCTTTGTAATTGCATCCATATACCCTTTTGCAACAGATGGATTGTACCTTACTGATGAAGCTCCGGCAGTGTAATCTTCAAAACTGATATATATATCTATTTTGCCACGTGCTGCATACTGTCTGGCAATATTTCTTATATCATTTTCAAAGGCACTGAACTTTTTAGGCTGTTTAATATTTAAGTCACAATACCTGTGGTTTACTGACTTTATCTCTACACTTACCTTATAGTCACGGCTGGTATGTTCAAAACGTCCAAACCCTGTCATACTTTTAATCATAAAA
>DKXQ01000038.1 GCA_002493085.1 Lachnoclostridium sp. UBA7122 | reverse complement strand
TTTTATTTTTAATTGATTTCATTAAAAAATATGTTGTTTACCATTTTTTTACAAATAATTCCCCAGGTAAAGTTACACTATCCAAAATTTATCATGTACTAGAATAAAGATGCTAGCTATGATATAATAGAAATTAGAAAAGGACAGATATTTTATGCGTGATACAGACATACAATGGCATCCAGCTTTTGTATCAGCTATGGAATTAGAACTTAAAAAAGATAAAAATAAGTTAGAGTTCCAGAGAGAATACAATCTGAACACAAAGCCATTACAGATAGACCTTCTTGTGATAAAGAAAGATAATGTTGCCACATTGTCAAATGAAATAGGCAAGATATTCAAGGGCTATAACATCATAGAGTACAAATCTCCAGATGATAGTCTTAATATTGATATCTTTTACAAGACACAAGCATATGCAGGGCTTTACAAAGCTGCTGGAAAGACAGTCAATGAAAGAGAAGCAGAAGATATTACGGTTTCAATTATAAGGGAGTCAAAGCCTATAGAACTCTTCAAGCTTTTAAAAAGCAAGAATGTACAAATGACAATGCCTTATAAAGGGATATACTACATTAATAATGGCATTGCAATATTCCCAACACAGATTATTGTTACAAAGGAACTGTCTGATGAAGGACATACATGGATTAAGTCATTGTCAAATAAGATGCAGATGCCTGACATGAAAAGGCTATTGACTGAAACTGCAAAGCTTAAAAGTGATTATGAAAAAGAGCTTGCCGATTCTATACTGGAAGTGGCCTTAAAAGTGAATAGTATGCTTGTTGAAAAACTGAGAGGAGATGGTGATATGAGTGGTGCATTACTTGAACTGGTAGAACCTCTGATACTTGAAAGAGAAGAAAAAGCAGAACAAAAGGGTGCTATAAAAGGTGCTGTTAATGCTTTACACAATTTTGGTATTAGTAATGAAGATATAAAGGCAGATATTATGAAAAGCTATAATCTGTCAGAAGAAGAGGCAGAGAAGTATTTATAATAATTAAATCACACAAATATAAGGGCATATCCAGATAGATATGTCCTTTAATTTCCCAGGTAAAGTTACACTATCCTTTATAATTATTTTATTTGACACAGAAAAGAAATTTTTATATAATACAATAAAATATGTTCACTATAGAACTGTTCAAAAGTGGAATGTGGGGTGATTCTATGGACGACCATTTGGAGCTGCTTTTAAGCGGACAGCTATATAAGAAGCTAAAGGAGGTT
This sequence comes from Lachnoclostridium sp. UBA7122, assembly GCA_002493085.1. Classification (GTDB taxonomy): domain Bacteria; phylum Bacillota; class Clostridia; order Lachnospirales; family Lachnospiraceae; genus Butyribacter. The sequence continues at coordinate 19,779 of DKXQ01000038.1, read as the reverse complement.
GTCTATAAACCTGTTACAAAGGATTACAGTCTTAGCATGTTTGACATAAAGGTGCTCTTGTTTTTAAAAGACCACGATATGTATGATACGGCAAGGGATATTGTTGAGATACACTATCTTACAAAGTCATATGTCTCAAAGTCAATTGACACGCTTATTGAAAAGGGATACCTGAAAAGAAAACAGGATATGCATGACAGAAGGTGCATCCATCTGGAGCTGCAGGATAAAGCACTGCCTGTAATTGCTTATGTAAAGGTAAAGCAGCAAGAGCTGCTGGAAATTTTATTTAACGGGATTACTGAGGAAGAAGAACACGTAATACGTGGGGTTGCAGAAAAAATTAGCAGCAATATAGCTGGTGTGTTAGAGGAATCTGGCACGGCAAATATATCATCAGAAAGGGGATATTTAAATGCAGGAAGAAATAATGGATGATAACTTTGAAAAGTTAATGGATGAATATACAAACAAATATTTACAAATGTGCATAAAAAATAATTCAATTGATGCAAAATTATTTGATGAATATGGTGTTAAGCGTGGCTTAAGAGATAAGAACGGCAAAGGTGTACTGTCGGGCATAACTAATATTTCACTTATAAAAGCAACAGATATAGTGGACGGGCATGTTGTTCCATGTGAAGGACAGTTATTTTACAGAGGATATAATATATATGATTTAGTAAATGGATTCCGCAGGGACAGAAGGTTTGGATTTGAAGAAACTGCACATCTGCTGCTCTTTGGCGATTTGCCAGACAGAGTACAGCTTGATGAATTTAAGAATATCCTTGCTAAAAACAGGAGACTCCCTACTAACTTTGTCAGGGATGTTATAATGAAAGCCCCAAGCAAAGATATTATGAATTCACTGACAAAAAGCGTGCTCACATTATCTTCTTATGACGAAACAATATCTGACAATTCTCTTGAAAATGTAATGAAACAGTGCATTATGCTTATAAGTGTATTTCCAATGCTTGCAGTTTATGGCTATCATGCGTATAACCACTATGAATGTGAAGAAAGTTTTTATATACACAGGCCTTCAGATGAGCTTTCAGCAGCAGAAAATATCCTGAGGATGTTAAGGCCTGATAAAGAATATACTGATATAGAGGCAAAAGTACTCGACCTCGCACTTGTTCTCCATATGGAGCATGGAGGAGGCAACAATTCTACTTTTACAACAAGAGTAGTGACATCTGCCGGCTCTGACACTTATTCTGTCATTGCTGCCGCACTGTCATCATTAAAAGGACCTAAGCATGGAGGTGCTAATATTAAGGTTGTTGAGATGATGAAGGACTTAAAAGAAAATGTATCTGATATAGGTGATGAGGACGAAGTAAGGGCATATCTGCACAAGCTGGTAAGACATGAAGTATTTGACAAGCGTGGCCTTATCTATGGAATGGGACATGCGGTATATTCCATATCAGACCCAAGGGCACTGGCATTTAAGAAGTTTGTCGAGCTGCTTGCTAACGAAAAGCACCAGAAAAAAGAATTTGAACTTTATTCAATGATAGAGCGCATTGCACCAGAAGTAATCGGTGAGGAATGTGCAATTTACAAAGGTGTAAGTGCCAATGTAGACTTTTACAGCGGATTTGTCTACAGCATGCTTGGCATACCTGTTGAACTTTTCACCCCTATATTTGCAATGGCGCGTATCGTAGGATGGAGTGCACACCGCATTGAAGAGCTTATAAATGTTGACAAGATTATAAGACCAGCATACCAGAGCATTATGGTTCCTAAAGTGTATGAGTCATTAAAAGACCGTTCAACACCAAAGATTGATACAAGTTATCTTAAAGAGCTCCAGCTTTCTATGAAAGAAGAAAGCTGTTAGGGCGTTATATAGTCCTGGCAGTTACAAAATTTTAGCAGATTAAGCATAATTTAATATTGTAAAAAAAGAGGATATATGCCAGATGGCAGCGTCCTCTTTTTTTGCGGATGGCCAGGAAAGTTTCTTAAACTTTACATAATATGTTTTTAATAAAAAAGTAAGGAATTTATTATTTATATATGTTATTCTTAATTAAAAGAATAATAAATGAAATTAGAAAAGAGGGATTTCATATGGATAATACAAATATTTTAGTTGTGGATGATGACCATGATATAGCTGACCTGGTTACAATACACCTTATGGGTGAAGGCTATAACTGTTATAAAGCCTATAATGGAAAAGATGCAATAAATATATTTGAAAGGGAAAATATAGACCTTGCCATACTTGATATAATGATGCCTGGCATTGATGGACGCAAAGTGTGTGCCAGAATACGTGAAAAAAGTACAATACCTATAATAATGCTTAGTGCAAGGGACGGTGAAAGCGACAAGGTGGAAGGTCTTATAAATGGGGCAGATGATTATGTTACAAAGCCTTTTAACACAATGGAGCTTGTTGCAAGGGTAAAGTCACAGCTCAGGCGTTACAAGAGATTTGGCGGAGCCAGCGAAAAGCCGGCAGGAACTGTTGAACTTGAAAACCTCTGGATGGACAGAAGCCTGCACCAGGTAAAGGCATATGGAAAGGATGTAAGGCTTACACCTATAGAATTTGATATACTGTTTCTTATGGCCTCCCATCCAAATAATGTTTTTTCCACAGATGAGATTTTTGAAAAAGTCTGGAAAGAAAAGAGTTTTGAAATGAGTAATACAGTAATGGTTCACATAAGAAGAATCAGGGAGAAGATTGAACTTGAACCAAGGCATGCGCAGATTATAAAAACTGTGTGGGGAGTGGGGTACAAGATTGAAGCGTAGCATTTACAGAAGCCTGCGTGCAGAACTGGTGGTATATGCTGTGATAAGCCTGATGCTTGCACTTGTTACAGAATTTGTTATGGGATTTATACTTGCAATGATTGCACATACTTTCGGGGTGTCAAAACATGGCTATGGAAGAAACTTGTTTATAAATAAAAAAAATATGTATAATCCTAAAGATAGTCTTCCTGATTACAGCAGCATAAAACACTGGAATAAGGACACGCTGGTGGTTATTATGTTTATTATAATAATGATTGGTTTTATATTATTTATGTTTTATTTTCTGCTTATTACACGGCGTATTACAAAAGATATGGGTTATATTTCAAACTGTATTTCCAATATAGCAGCAGGAGAGATGGATGTAAGGATAACAGGGATAAACAGGGATGATGAGATAGGTGAAATAATTTTGCAGGTAAACCGTATGTCTGATGAGATAGAGAGGCTTATGAAATCAGAGAGAGAAGCTTTACAGGCAAATAAAGATATGATTGCGTGTGTGGCACATGATTTGCGTACACCACTTACTTCCATTATTGGATACCTGCAGCTTGCAACAGATACAGAAAAATATGCATTGGAAGAGAGACAGAAGTATGCCTGCATAGCTATGCGCAAGGCAAAGCGTATGCAGGGGCTTATAGAAGAACTTTTTAACTATACAAAGCTTATGAGTGGCGAGATAAGCCTTCACCGCAGCAGCATAGATATTGTAAAACTTGTGGAACAGATGACAGAGGAATTTTATCCGCTATTTATGGAAAACAGGCTTGAGTATTCTTTAAAACAGAACGTGTACAGCCTTGTTATGGATGTTGATGGTGAACTTATAGCAAGGGCAGTGTCAAATCTTATTAGCAACGCTGTTAAGTATGGAAAAGATGGCAAAGCTGTCTATATTGAACTTGAAAAGTATGAACGCGAGCTGCAGATACGTGTAACTAACTTCGGGCTGGTAATACCTGAGGAAAGTTTAGAGCATATATTTGATAAGTTTTACAGGGTAGAGGGCTCAAGGTCGTCACAGACAGGAGGAACAGGCCTTGGGCTTAATATAGCACAGGAAATTGCAATGCTTCATGGAGGAACGATAACTGTTAAAAGTGGAACAAAGGGAACGTGCTTTACAATAGCGCTTCCTATAGATAATACTGGTGTACCAGAAAGCAGGACAAAGCCAGAGTGAGATATCAGGAGGTTTTAATTATATGGACTTTAATATTATAAAGCGAAAGGCAGTAATTATACTATTTATAGCTGCTATGTTTATGTGCTGCACAGTGCCAGCAGGTGTAAAGGCAGCCGGCAAGGGGACAAAAGCTGAAAACCTGGATGCCAATGGTGAAATAGATATGAACACTGATGATATTTATATAACTGTACGTCTTGGATATAAAGGCAGATACAAAACTGGAAGAAGTGTAAGGGTAGATGCTACTATAGATAACAGAGGCAGTGATTTTACAGGGAAGTTCCGGGTGGAATATCCAAGACATAATGCAGATGGAAGCGTAATGTCACAGAAAACTTTTGCCATTGCGTCAGGTGAGACGAAAAAGATACAGTTTGCAATACCAGATGTTACTTCAGATGGTCTTACAAAAATTGCACTATGTGATGAAAATGACAAAATAATTTGTAAAAAATATGTTTATATAGATACTAATAAGCTTTCAAGCCAGCTATATATTGGTGCACTTTCTGATAGTCTGGACACTCTCAGTTATATTTCTAATGAACTGGCAGCAGATAAGATGTCTTTTGGCACTGAGGATGAGGGGTATTTATTTGGTCTTGAGGGCACTGATATTACAAACGATGCCAATATGCTTGATGCACTTGATATTATAATAATAGATGATTTTGACACAGGCAAGTTTTCTAAGGGACAGATTAAAGCAATAAAAGACTGGATTAATGAAGGAGGCACACTTTTGCTTGGAAGCGGTGCAGATGCTGACAAGGTACTTAAAGCATTTTCAGGCAGTCTTTTAAATGGCAATATAGGAAGTGCAAAAAGCATAAGAACCAATTTTGGGATTTCAAGAAAGGAACTTACACGCTTGATTGGTGAAAACCTGTATAATAAAAAGATACCGCTTGATATAACACATCTGCGGATAAAAGGTTCTACACCAGTTTTAACAGATGGCAGGGAGAGGCTTATAACTTCAGTTCCATATGGAAAGGGCAATGTGCTTGTATCTGAGTTTTCACTTTCGCTTGGCAATGAGGCAGCTAAACTCTATGGCCGTTTAATAGTACAAACACTTAAAGATAATTTAAGTGATAGCAGAAAAAATTATATAGGAATCCAGGATTCATATATATGGAATTCATATCATGGAATTTATAATTACTATGACGATGAAGCACTGATGTTAAACGAGACAGATTCCCTTCCAAACCTTAAGCTTTATGGGGTGCTTTTAATAGTATATGTAATTCTTGCAGGACCAGTTTCATATATAATTACAAAGAAAAAAGATAAAAGAAATCTGTTGTGGGGCATAATTCCAATACTTTCGGCTGCTTTTTCCATAACAATTTACCTGATTGGAACAAGTACACGTATACAAAAACCATATATTAACTATATTTCAACAGTAGAACTGCCAGAAAAAGCCGGTAAAGAGAATAAATTAAATACGAAGTTTTTACTTACAAGCTCTTCCAATAAATCTTATGAGACTTTGCTTCCAAATAATGTTGACATAATGCCCTCAGGCAGCAATACCGGAATGTATTATGGCTTATCAGCTGATGATATGGATAAGAATGATTTTGATTATGGCATAGAATATGGTGCTGAAAACACTAAACTGGTTATGAACAGCCTTTCTGCATTTGAAAGTGTTTATTTCCAGATGAATAGCAAAAGCAGTGCTACAGGGACAGTCGAAATAGATATTTCTAAAAAAGATGATAAACTTTCAGGAATAATAAATAACAAGTTGTCATATGACCTTGAGGACTGTATGTTTTACAATAAAGGAACTATTTATTATATTGGTGATTTTCCGGCAGGAAAGGCGTTTGATATATCTAAAGTATCAAAAAATGATACTTATGATGAAAGTAATTATTCATTTAGTTTTGAAGAACAATTAAGTGAAGTTTTTGGGGGAGAGTTTTACAGCAATAGCACAAGCAATGAAACAAAGAGAAGATATGGGATGCTTATACAATTTGTCCGCGATAACCAGTCAGATGATTCATGGTTTTATGGGTTTGTGGCAAATGGCGGTGAAACAGGATTTACAAATACTATGGATTATGATAAATATGGTGAAACAGGTGTTTGTAAAACTGCAGAAGTGCAGGAGAAAATTAATGGATATGATATTATAGGTTCACTGGAAAGTTATGCATATGATTATGACAGCAATAAGACTGACAAGTACTATGTATATGACAATACAGGTGACAGCTTTGAAGTAAGATATAAGTTTCCAAAGAATTTCACCCTTAAGAAGATTATATATAATGAACATACTACAAGCGGTGGCGAGTACAGGCTTGCAAATTATGGATATGTTGAAAATGCATTTGTGGGAGAAGCAAAAGTCCTTGATAAAGCTACTGGAGATTATGTAACAATTATCAAATCTGCACAGGATGCAGAAATAGATAATATAGATAAATACCTTGAAGATGATGGAACTCTTATAATATATTATGATATTACTACTAACCAGACTATAAGAGATAATGTAGGCAGCATGACACTGCCAAGAGTGACTCTGGCTGGAAAGTACAAGAGGAGGCAGTAATGGTAGAAATAGAGAATTTATATAAGCACTATGGAAAATTTGTCGCACTGGACCATCTGGACCTTTCTATTGAAAAAGGAGAACTGTTTGGCTTTGTAGGACCTAACGGTGCAGGCAAAACTACGACTATGCGCATAATATCAGGGCTTTTAAAGGCAGATGGAGGACAGGCGCATATTGCTGGCATAGATGCGCTTAAGGACAGCCAGAGTTTAAAAAGAAAGATAGGATATATGCCCGACTTCTTTGGTGTGTATGACAATCTTAAGGCAATTGAATATATGGAATTTTATGCATCTATATATGGAATTACTGGAAAGAAATCAAAGGATCTGTGTCTTGAACTTATGGACCTTGTCAATTTAAGTGATAAGGCAGAATTTTATGTAGACAGCTTGTCAAGAGGCATGAAACAGAGGCTTTGTCTTGCAAGGAGCCTTGTGCATAATCCAGAACTTCTTATACTTGACGAGCCAGCTTCAGGACTTGACCCAAGAGCAAGGTTTGAGATGAAGGGGATACTTAGAAATCTGCACGATATGGGCAAGACGATAGTTATAAGTTCACATATTTTATCAGAGCTTGCCGAAATGTGTACTACTATAGGGATTATAGACAAAGGCAGGATTGTGACAAAGGGCTCTGTGGAAGATATTATGAGGAAGTTAAATACGACAAACCCTCTGAAAATACACGTTATAGAAAATATAGAATCTGCTGTGCGTGTCCTTAAGGAAAACCCACAAGTGGAAAGCCTTTCAATTGACGGTACAGATATAACTGTATCACTTGAAGGCAGTGAGGAAGAAGAGGCAGAGCTTTTAGCAGAGCTTGTTAAGAATGGCATAAAGGTTGTATCATATGTGCGCGAAACCGGAAATCTTGAAGAAGTATTTATGATGGTTACGGCTAAGAAAGAGGTGTTGGACTAATGAAAATAAATCCTGTGTATGGAAAAGAGATAAAATTAAGAGTGCGTTCTGTAAAATTTGCAATAACAATACTTTTATTTAACCTCGCACTTATTGCAATAGCACTTTTTGGTTTTGAAATATTTTTTAATGTCAGTATGAATTCCAGAATAGATTATTCAGGTGCTGTAACAGTGTATTTTATACTTATCTGTCTTGAAGCGGCGATGGTGGCATTTCTTGTGCCTGTATTTACAGCGGGAAGCATAGCTGGTGAAAGGGAAAAGCAGACGCTTGAGATACTGCTTACTACTGTACTTAAGCCTATGCAGATAGTAATTGGCAAGCTTATGTCTTCAATAAGCATGGTACTGCTTTTAGTGTTTTCAAGCCTGCCTGTAATATCCATAGTCTTTACTATAGGTGGCATAAATATGGCAAATCTTTTGCAGTTTGTGCTTGTAATAATTGTAATATCACTATTTATAGGCAGTATAGGAATGTGCTCTTCTGCTCTTCTTAAAAAGGCAGTTCCTGCCACAGTATTGTCATTTGGAATACTTATGATTGTATGCGGGGTAACAGCAATTACAGTATTTGTAGCTAATACAAGTGCTAATATGTATTACCATAGCGTAAATTCAGCAGGGGCATATCCTGATGTTACATGGGCAGGATATCTGCTGCTTATAAATCCGGCATTTACAATGTTTGAAATGGTCATGAGCCAGGGCAGCTCTGAAAATCTTATCCAGATTATGAGTTCCGGGCTTAATGGGACTATGCCATCACTGTTTATTGATTACTGGTTTGAGTGCAGCATTGCAGTACAGCTTGCACTTACATGTTTATTTCTGTTTCTGGCAGCAAGATTTCTTGACCCGCTAAGAAGAAAAGAAAAAGCAAGGAAAACAAAGAAAAGCAAGAAAAAGAAGAAAAAGGAATCTGGTGATGTAGATGGCTGATAAAAAGATAACAGCTTTTTTAAAAACTATTGCAAGACGGAAAAATATCCAGAAGTGGATTACAGGCGTTTCGTGGTGTATGCTTGTGGCTGTGGCTATAGCATTTATACTAAATGTTATAGCAGTATTTATTCCGGTTTATAATGCCCCGCTGTATGGATGGATAATAATGCTTGCAGGTCTTTTATCATCACTTTTATATGTTATTATCAGGCATACCAGCATGTATGAAGCCGCAAGGTATGCAGACAGTGCAGGATTAAAAGAAAGGCTTATTACAAGCATTTCTTTTATAGGCTCAGATAACGGCTTTGCAGGTCTTTTAAAAGAAGATACAGTTTATGAGATTGACCGCTTTGACAAAAAACTGAGGCTTCCGTTTGTATATCCATGGAAAAGATACCTGGCTGCTGGCATACTGTCCTGCATGTTTATAATCTGCATATTTGTGCCGTCACAAGCAAAGAAAGATGCAGCAAACCTGCACAAACTTGCAATGCAGGCAAAAGAAGTTAAAGATGCAGCAGAAAAAGCTATTGAACTTTTAGACAAGCCCTCAGATAATGGGCTGGAAAAAGCAGAGGCAGCAAAGCTTAAAAAGATTTTAGAAGAAGCAAAGCAGGAGCTTGTAAAGGCAACAGATGAAAATGGGATAAAGAAAGCAAAGGAAAGGCTGGCCAGCAAGCTTAAACAGGAGCTTGCAGAGGCAGACAGCCAGAAGCTTATTAAAGCAGCACAGCCGCTTGTTCCAGATGCTGACCTTGCACAGATGGCAGATTTTAATAAAAAACTGGCTGATATGGCACAAAAAGGCGGAATTAATAAAGAACTGGCTGATGAACTTAGAAGCGCTGCTGAAAGCCTGACACCTGAACAGATGGAAAAGCTGCTTGAAAGTCTTAAAGAAGCTATGAAAGACGGGGATATCACGGCAGCAGAGGCAGCAGAAGCACTGTCTGGCATTAACAGCAGGGATGCACAGATGGCAGCAGCAACCATAACTGCATCTTCTAAAAACAGTAGTTCTGGTTCACAAGGCAGTGCCCTGTCTCCTTCTGCAAGCCCTTCTGCAGCTGGCTCTTTACAAAGTCCAGGCAGCACCACAAATCCTTCTGCAAGTGCTGCTTCAGGAAGTGGAAGCGGCAGTGGCACAGGTCCAGGAAATGGAAACGGACAGGGAAATGGTTCAGGAAACGGTAGTGGACAGGGAAATGGAAGTGGCCGTGGAAACGGTTCAGGCGGTCCTGGATGGAACACAGGCAGCAGCGAAGGACTGGAACGTACAGAACAGGAAGGCAAAGGAGAAGTTGTCTACCTTACAGATAAGAAGCAGGGAAATGACGCAAATCTTACAGGTAAAAAGAACGGTGATGCAAAGATTACAGAAAAAAGCGGCCAGCAGGGCGGTGCCCAGGCAGGCAGTAAAGCAGACCTGGATACTGTAATAGGTGATTACAGCAGCGAAGCATATGCAAAAGCTGACAGCAATAAAGTTCCATCTGCTATGAAGGATATTGTAAAAGAGTACTTCAGCGGATTTAATGAATAATATGGAGGTATATTATGGCAGACAAAGAAACTATTGATGGCATGACCAGCAGCATGAGGGCATGTGAGCAGGAAATTGCCAAAGCAATTATAGGCCAGGAGGAAGTTGTACATGAGATTATGCTTGCAATCCTTGCTGATGGCAATGTACTTCTGGAAGGTGTACCAGGGCTTGGAAAGACGCAGCTTGTAAAGACTATTTCAAAAGTACTGGATTTATCCTTTTCAAGAATACAGTTTACCCCTGACCTGATGCCGGCAGATGTTACAGGAACAAACCTGATTATAAAAGAAAATGGCAATAATGTATTCAGGTTTGAACAAGGTCCTGTATTTGCCAATATAGTTCTTGCAGATGAGATTAACAGGGCTACTCCAAAGACACAGGCTGCCATGCTTGAAGCAATGCAGGAAAAAACTGTTACAGTTGGAAAGAACACTTATGCGCTGCCACAGCCGTATATGGTGCTTGCAACACAGAACCCTATTGAAAATGAAGGAACTTACCCACTGCCAGAAGCACAGCTTGACCGGTTTATATTTAAGATAAATATGGAATTTCCCAAACTGCATGAACTTAAACAGATTATGGATATAACAGTTACCAATACAAAACCAGTGTTAAATCCAGTATTAAGTGGTGATGATATAATAAAAATGAGGGAACTTATAAGGGATATCCCTGTAGCAGATGCTGTACAGGAATATGCACTTAGGATTGTGCTGGGAACACATCCTGAATTGCCAGATGCACAGCCTGGCATAAAAAAATACCTTGATGCAGGGGCAAGCCCAAGGGCAGCACAGGCAATTTTTTTAACTTCTAAAGCAAGGGCGCTGCTTGACGGACGGTATAATGTCTCATTTGATGATGTAGACGCAGTTGCGCTTCCTGCACTCAGACACAGGGTTATGGCAGGATTTGAAGCAGTGTCTGAGGGAATTGATATTGATGATGTGCTAAAAGAAATGATTAGCAAAATATCTAAGGGGTAACAGACAGTTATGGCAGAAGAAAAAATTTTTGATGGTGCATTTTTCAGAGGTTTAAACCGCATAAAGCTTGTTACAAGAATTACGATGCAGGGCGGCAGAAGCGGCATGAGAAAGTCAGCCGCTAAGGGAAGCAGTGTTGAATTCTCTGATTTCAGGGAATATGTGCCAGGTGATGATATAAGAAGGATTGACTGGAACACTTATGGCAGGATGGAAAAACTTTTTGTAAAACTTTTTGTAGAAGAGAGAGAAGCGTACTATTCTGTTATTATAGATACAAGCGGCTCTATGAACTTCGGAAAGCCAGACAAAGGCGTGTGCGCTGCAAGGCTCGCAGGCGCAGTAAGCTATATGGCACTAAACAACCTTGACAGGGTGCGCCTGTCTGCCATATGCAGTGACAAAATTATAAACAGCAGTGATTTTACAGGCAGGCAGGGATTTAATAAGGCAGTTGCATGGCTTGAAAACATGGAGTATGCAGGCAGGACAGATTTGTATAAAAGCATCCGTGGCATACCATTTAACCAGAGAGGTGTCACTGTTATTATATCAGATTTATTCAGCAGGGACACAACAGATAAAAATATAAGCAGCATAACAGACACAATACGCTATCTCCGGTATATGAAACAGGAAGTGTTAATCCTGCATGTGCTGTCACCAGAAGAGAAAGAGCCAGGGCTTGAAGGAACTATAGGCCTTGAGGATACAGAAACAGGGGATATTCTGAAAGTAACAGCAACAAGCCATCTGTGCAGGCAGTATAAACAAGTGCTTGAAAGGTTTATAAACCATGTGGAAGAAAGTGCAAAGCACTACCAGGCACACTATATCCCTGTGTGCAGTGATGAAACTATAGACACATTTATATATAAAGGCATAAGAAGCGGGCAGCTTGAAAATATCTGAATGGAGGCCAACATGGGAATTGTAAGGTTATGGCCAGCCCTGCTGGCTGTTTTAATACCTGGTATTGTAATTTTATATCTTTTAAAGCAGAAGGTAAAGAACCAGAAAATATCTGCTTTAAACCTGTGGAGAGAGGCATATGAAAATATCCAGGCATCCACACCATGGGAGAAATTCCGCAATAATATTCTTATGTACCTGCAGATAGCAGCCCTTATACTGTTAATAATTGCGCTGATGTCCCCATATATTACAGGAGGAAACAGTGAGTATTCCAATGTGCTTATAATAATTGACAATAGCGCAAGCATGTCCGGCCTGTATTCAGAGGATGCGTCAAAGCTGGATATTGCTAAAAAACAGGCGGCAGACTATATAAGTGCTAATGATGGTGTGCGCTACACTGTTATGTCAGCGGGAAGTACACCAGCACTTATAGTTTCAGGCTCAGAGGACAAGGGGCGTGTTATAGATGCTATAGACAGTATAGAAGCTACAGATGCATCAGGTTCTCTTGATTCTGGCATAAGCATGGCACAGTCAGCCACAGCAGCATGGGACAGTTATAAGGTACTGGCATTTACAGACAGCAGTGCCAATATGCAGGACATGAACTGTGAAGTAATTGACTTAAGTGTACATGGGGAAAACGCTGCAATACAGAATTTAAGCCATACTGTGTCAGAGGATGGCACTGTAAAAGTTATGGCAAGGGTTGACAATTATGGTAAAAAACAGTTAAATACAGATGTAAATCTCTATGTAGGCAGCAAACTTTACGATATACAGAATGTAACAGCAGAGCCTGGCAGCAGTAGTGTAGTATATTTTAAAAATATCCCACGGGGCAGGTTTAACAGTGCATTAGCAGGAAATACACCATATCTTATGGCAGAACTTAATTCAAAAGATATGCTGGCAGGGGACAACACTGTATACAACATTCTCAATGGTGAGAATGATAATAAGATACTTCTTGTTACAGAAAAGAATACATTTCTTGAAAAAGCTTTAATGCTGTCTGGAAATAAAACAGTTGACAAAGTAACGCCAAAAGACTTAGAAGCTGCAAAAACAGATGAATATAACCTGATAGTGTATGATGGCATAGTTCCAGATGAGTTTCCAGATACAGGCAATATTATTTTTATAAATCCTGGTATTGCAAAAGAAAGTCCTGGCTGGCAGCAGGAAGTATTTATATTTAAAGACAGTACTAACCATAACCAGAATAATAAACAAGGTAAAGCAGTCCTTGTAAAGGCTGTAAAGTGTGATGTTACAGAATATATAGAAGATTATTCTTTTAGCTGTCTTGATGTTACAGGATTTGATACCCCTGCATGGGCTTCGAGTTTTTTTAATACAGGAAAAGGGCTTTCAGCGGGGTATATTGGGAATTATAATGGCAGAATGGTGGCAGTCACAGGCTTTGACCTGCACAATACAGATTTCCCACTGCAGACAGAATTCCCAATATTTATGTATAATCTTCTACGCAAAACTATGTCAGTCCAGATAATAGAAAAGACTGTATATAATGCAGGAGAAGCTGTCGGCATACAGAAAAAGAAACAGGCGGAAGAAGCAGCAGTTACTAAACCCGATGGCACAAAAGAGATATACAGCCTTGGCAGTGGCATGGCTGTCTTTACGGACACTTTGGATGCAGGATTATATTATGTAGAGGAAGGGGATGACAGGATGTACTTTACTGTATCATTTCCAGAAGATGAATCAGATGTTTCAAAAGAAACATTAATTACATCTGACAAAAACACAAAAACAGAAACCAGTAAGACAGCCAGTAAAAATATCTCTAAGAAAATGATAGTAATGCCTGTGCTTGCCTTGCTTTTAGTTCTTCTTATGGCAGAGTGGCATATATACAGGAAAAGGCTGTAGGCATGGAGGGGCTATTATGAAGATTACTGCGCAATATCCAATGATATTATTATTAATACCTGTTACTGCCATTATACTTTTTGCAGTATCACGCAGCTTAAGGATTGGGAATAAGGTGCGCAAAGGCTTTATTATAGGCATAAGGTTTATTTTGTTATGCCTGGTAATATGTGCTATGGCAGATATATCAGTCCACATAAGTTCAAGGGATACTGGTACTGTATTTCTTATTGATGTCTCTGAAAGCTTTGCTGCAAACAGGGAGGAAGCAGTAAAGATGGTGCGTGATGCACTAAAAGAAATGCCACATGGCAACAGGGCGGCAGTTGTCGCATTTGGCGCTGATGCAAAGATTGAACAGTTTATGTCTGATGCCAGCTTGTTTACAGATATAGAAACAATGCCTGTTGTAACAGCTACTAATCTTGAAAAAGCAGTGCGTTCAGGCATGGCTCTTTTTAATGATGATGAAGCTAAGCGCATGGTGCTTTTGACAGATGGCAGCCAGAATGAAGGGCAGATTGAAAAAATGGGTGCTGTGCTTATGGCGGAACATGTGGAGGTAAATGTTTTACAGAAAGATTTTGATATTGGCAGTGAGGCTTATATATCAGATTTAACAGTACCTGAAAAAATACAGGCAGGTGATAAGTTCCGTGTACAAGTAGAAGTTGAAAGCACAGTTAAAACCAATGCTATTCTGCAGCTGTATACAGGTGGAAAACTCAGCAAACAGGAAAATGTGTCACTCCAGGCAGGAAGCAATTCATTTATATTCCAGGATACAAGGAAAAAACAGGGATTTGCTGAATATAAGGCTGTCATTATACCTGAAAAGGACACAATAAATGTTAATAATGAATACTCTGCATTTACAGAAGCTGGCGGTGCAGAAAGAGTGCTTCTTATTGAGGGAATTAAAAATGAATCAAAAGAATTCCAGAAGCTTCTGTCTTCTGCTAATGTAAAGTTTGACGTTGTTGCTGCAAAAGCAGCACCGGCAAGCCTTGACAGCATGAACAGGTACAAGTGCATAATTATGGAAAATACTTCTGCAGAAAACCTGCCTGCCGGTTTTATAGATTCACTCGGTTCATATGTAAAAGATTATGGCGGCGGATTTATTGCCATAGGCGGTAAAAAAAGTTTTGCACTTGGAAGCTATAAAGATACGCCTATTGAAGATGTGCTTCCTGTCAACATGGATATTTCACAAGAAAAGAAAATACCAGAGATGGCTATGGTAATGGTTATAGATAAATCAGGCAGCATGCAGTCTGACGATGCTGGAAACAGTAAGTTAGAGATGGCAAAAGATGCTGCTGCCTCTGCTGTAGATAACCTGCGTGATACAGACAGTGTGGGTA
The DNA here is from genome assembly GCA_002493085.1 of Lachnoclostridium sp. UBA7122. Taxonomy (GTDB): domain Bacteria; phylum Bacillota; class Clostridia; order Lachnospirales; family Lachnospiraceae; genus Butyribacter. Next base: position 4,603 of record DKXQ01000038.1, on the reverse strand, counting down.
TTATATCATTTGATGACAAATATGGCTGGAACGTCAATATACAGAAAGCAAATGATAAAGAAGATATAAAATCAGGGATTTATGGTATTAAAGATGGTGGCGGGACCAGTATTTATCCTGCTGTAAGGGAGGCGTATGACAAGATTAAAAATTTGGACTGCCAGCTTAAACATATAATCCTTCTTACAGATGGACAGGACAACTATTATAATGCTTATCCGGGGCTTATAGAAAAGTTCCAGGAAAATAATATAACACTTTCAACTGTTTCAATAGGGTCAGATGCTGATGACAGGTTTTTAGAAAGACTTGCAGAGTCAAGCGGTGGAAGGTTTTATAATACAAAGGCAGGCTCAGAACTTTCAAGGATATTTGCACAGGAAGTATATCTTGCACAGAAAGAATATATTGTAAACAGGGTATTTACACCTGTAATAAAAAATACTGGAAACATTCTTGGTAGTGAAATACAGGACGGGCTGCCATCTATGGCAGGATATGTTGCGACAAGCATAAAACCTGAAGCTATACAAGTGCTTTCTTCTGATAAAGATAATGACCCGGTGCTTGCATGCTGGCAGTATGGGCTGGGAAGAACTGTAGCTTTTACTTCTGACGTGACAAACCAGTGGACTGGAAACTATGCTGTATGGAGCGGATATCCAGGTTTCTGGAAAAGCATAATTAACTGGATTACAGATATTGCCGAAGAAGAAGGCAGTAAAGTAAATGTATTGCAGGAAGGCAGCAAAGGCAAAATTATATATACTACCCCAGAGTACTCAGGCAAGACAAAAATAACTGCGGCTATTACAGATGCTGACGGGGAAAAAACAGAAATAGAACTTAAAGCGGTATCGCCAGGTGTTTATGAAGGTGAAACAGAACCTGGAAACTCTGGCATCTATTCTGTCAATGTCCGTAATACAGAAAATGGCACTGTAAAAGATTCACGCAATACAAGACTGGCTATGCAGTATTCACAGGAGTACAGATTTGCAGAAGCACAAAACAGCCTGGACAGTTTTATAAACCAGACAGCAGGACAGTATATAGACAGTCTGGATAATATATTTGACAGTAAACTGGAAGAAGTGTCATCATATAAAAATATAACACTTCCACTTCTTATAGCCGCTGTAATATTTCTTGTAATTGATATTGTGTACAGAAGGCTTGATATAAGGCCAGGTGCAAAACTTGTATCTGCTGTACAACATAAGGCTGCTGCCGTAAAGACAGCAGCAGGTACAAATACATCTGCCAGGGAAGAAACTGCTAAAAACAGGGAAGCTGCCAGCACAGCAACACAGCCACTGCAGAAAACTAAAAATACAAGTACCAATAAAGTAAAACACAACAGACGCAAAAAGCAGGAAGACTCACAGGAAATGTTAGACGTTGGCAGCCTGTTGAAAAAACAAAAGGAGAGAGAACGGTAGTGCAGTACAGCAAAGCCGCCAGACCCTTCATAAATGAGGGATTGTACCATCAGAAAAACGAAAGGACATTATTTTATGAGAAAGATAAGTGAAAGAAAACGTATAGTAGTTAAAGTGGGAACTTCTACACTTACACATAAGACAGGACTTTTAAATATCAGGCGTGTTGAGCAGCTTGTAAAGACACTTGCAGACCTGCATAATGCTGGCCATGAAGTAGTGCTTGTCTCAAGCGGCGCTATAGGTCTTGGCATGGGCAAGCTTGGGTTAAGGGAACGGCCGCAGGATACTCCAGGCAAACAGGCATGCGCGGCTGTAGGCCAGTGTGAGCTTATGTATATGTATGACAATCTTTTTGCCGGTTACAGCATAACAGTAGCCCAGATGCTTCTTACAAAGTATGTACTGCTTGAAGACCGCAGGTGCAATGTAGAAAATGCTATGGAACGTTTAATCGCACACAGGGTAATACCAGTTATAAATGAAAATGATACAGTTGCTATTGATGAGCTGGAACTTGAAGTAGGTGAAAACGATTCACTTGCAGCAATAGTTGCAACTATTGCAAAAGCAGACCTGCTTATAATAATGTCTGATATAGATGGCCTTTATAATAAAGACCCACACAAATCAGAAGATGCAACACTTATACCAGTAGTTAATGAAATAACAGATGATATAAAAGCACTGGCAAGCGGTGTCACAACAAGATTTGGGACTGGCGGAATGATTACAAAGCTTAATGCAGTAGAAATTGCATATGAGGCGGGGATAGATGTTGTGCTTATGAATGGCAGGCATCCCAAAAAACTTTATGATTTATTTGAAAATAAAATGACAGGAACACTGTTCCAGTGCAGCTAGTTAAAAGCATAGAAATGGAGGTTAGTTAGTATGAAAGTAATAACAAATACAGACAAGGCACCGGCAGCTATTGGCCCATATTCACAGGCTGTAACAATAAATGGCATAGTTTATACATCAGGAGTTATTCCTGTAAACCCGGCAACAGGGGAGGTTGTGGGAAGTACGGCATCACAACAGGCAGAACAGGCGCTGGCAAATCTGAAGAATTTAGTTGAAGCATCAGGAACATCCATGAAAAATGTAATAAAGACAACTGTATTTATAAAAAATATGGATGATTTTGCATCTATTAATGAAGTTTATGCAAAATATTTTCCTGAACCATATCCTGCAAGGTCATGTGTTGAAGTTGCAAGACTTCCAAAAGATGTTCTAATTGAAATAGAAGCATCTGCATTTCTACAACAGTAGAAATTGTTCTAGTGCCGTAGAACAAAATATTTCATTATTTTGCTTTATCTGGCATGATGTGGCATTTTTCCAAAAAAATGTACTGGTTCCAGTGGATTTTTGTTAAAATTATGTTAAAACAAGTGTTGACAAATATGGTTGCCATTGTTATAATTGGTTGTGCAGTGTAACAAATTTGTAATAATTGATAATTGAGATAATTTTAAATAAATACTACTGGAGGTTATTATGGTCAGGACACATTGGGTCAAGCGTGCCGCTGTCTTTGGGACAGCACTGACGTTAACGCTTGCTTGTTATAGTATGTCTGGCAGCGTTACAGCAACAGCAACAGAAGTTTGCCAGGAGACGGAAATGGCAGGTCTTTCCCTGTCTTTAGATAAGTATTATGCAACTAATTTTGTCCAGAATACTGTTTTAGAAAATACTACTGATAGCAATGATATTTCTGACAGCACTACAGCACCTGATGCAGAACCAGAAGAGTCTGCAGGGCCAGAGGCTACAGAAACACCAGAAGCTACAGAAGTACCAAAGACTACAAAAGCGCCAGAAGCTACAAAAGCACCAGAGAAAAACAGTAAAACTGAAAAGAAACAGCCTGCTAAAAAGAAAGCAGCTCCTAAAGTTTCAGAACGCTGGAAGACAACAGGAATATCAATAGCTGATAATTATGTAAATATACGCAGGCATCCACGTATAAGAGGTTCTAAAGTTATAGGCAAGCTGTACAGAGGCTCTGCTGCACGCATCCTTCGTAATTGTAAAGGCGGATGGGTACAGATAGAATCAGGTTCTGTAAAAGGTTATATTAAGAAAGAATTTCTCGCAATCGGAGCAGACGCTGAAAAGCTTGCTGATAAGTATGGGAAAAAATACATAACAGTTAAGGAAGGCACTATTACCCTTAATGTAAGGTCCAGGACAAGTACAAAATCAACAATTCTCACACAGATACCTGAAGAAGAGAAATTTGGTGTAGAAAAATTGTGTGGTGACAACTGGGTAAGAATTTCTATTGATGATGGCAGAGGTTATGTTGCCAAAGAGTTTGTCAATGTAAGAGTAAGCTTTAAAAAAGCTATTTCAAGAAAAGAAGAAATTGCCAAAGCACGTGCAAAAGCAGCAGCTGAGAAAGCAGAAAGAGAAAGGCTCAGGGCACTTGCAGCAGCCCGTGAAGCTGAAGAAGATTCATCTGATGATTATAACTCATCAGATAGTGATGATGATTATAGCAGTTCATCAGACAGCGGCTCTTCAAGTTCAGAAAGCAGTTCATCAGACAGCAGCTCTTCAAGCTCAGAAAGCAGTTCATCAGGCAGCAGCTCTTCAAGCTCAGAAAGCAGTTCATCAGGCAGCAGTTCTTCAAGCTCAGGAAAAAGCTCGTCAGGCAGCAGCTCTTCAAGCTTAGGAAGCAGTTCATCAAGTAATACAGTTAGTACAAGTTATAGCAGCAATACAGGTTCCCAGATAGCAGAGTATGCACAGCAGTTTGTTGGCTGTCCATATGTATATGGCGGAACAAGCCTTAGACATGGTACAGACTGTTCAGGTTTCACTATGAGCGTATATGCACAGTTTGGATACAGTATTCCAAGAACATCAAGTGCACAGTCAACATATGGAACTAAAGTAAGCTTATCCAATTTAAAACCTGGAGATTTAGTTTTCTATAAAAATGGCGGTTCAGTAGGACACGTTGCTATGTATATTGGCGGTGGTTCAGTAGTACATGCAAGTAATCAAAGAGATGGTATTAAGATATCTGGAATGTATTACAGACAGCCATGTGGCGCAAGAAGAATTGTAGGTTAGTAAATATAATAGTTAAATGCCAGAAGAATTTCTTCTGGCATTTATTTACTTGTGTGCCGGGCATGGCA
>DKXQ01000206.1:24608-46119 GCA_002493085.1 Lachnoclostridium sp. UBA7122 | reverse complement strand
TTCCCCAGATAAAGTTACACTATCGTGCAAATGGAGCGGAATCCCCATCAAGATTGCTGGGTAATCGAAAGTCACGAAGTGAGTTTTGAGTTACTCATGCAAATCTTGCTTTTATTATCCCGAATTTGGTATAACTCTATGAGCTTGGGAAAAGCCTTCTATATATAACCCAATTACATTGAGTTGGAAAGAAATAGATTCTACATATTTTACGCATGTAAAGAATAAAAAAGTTACATAAAGTATCGTAAAAATGACATAAAAGATATAGATAATAAAATTTCATTTATAATGTATGCGTGAGCTTATAAATAGTTCATATCTGCCTTAACTTAAATTATAGGAGGTACATTGCTATGAGAAAAGATATAAGAAATCAGAATTTACAGGAATCAAAAGTTGCTGGGGATATCATGCTGGAACTGAAGGAAGCTGAATTGAATATGATATCTGGTGCAGCTGGAAGTACAAAGAAATCCAGCGGTGATGTTTGCACTTGGACATCTGAATGTGACCATCTGAGAACATTGCTTTGCTGCTAAATTACATAGAATAAATTTGTTTGTAAAGTGAAATAGTCAACTTTTAATAAGTTAAGGCAGATTTTGAAAGGAATTGGTGTTATGGATAAAATAATTAATGTGTTAGGATACAGTTGGGAAAAAAAAACATTAAATGTTAATTCAAGTATCTCATTGGACAAAAAGGAAAAATGGGAACGAATTTTTGGAAAGAATGTATATCAAATAATAGAAAAGGAGAAAAGTTACTTATTAGAAGATAATGCTACCTTTGAGTACATTGAGGAAAATAAAATCTTATTAGAAATTAAAAATATGTATGATGAATATCTGAAAGACTTCGATTGTGAGAAATTGCATGTACAGTTTTCAAGTAATTCAGATATTGTTTTTTATCCATTTTTCTTTTCGTTATTTAATTATGGAATAAAATATTTTGAAAAGAAAGCAGTTAATCTCAAACTCAATAATGCTATTAAGAAAAGTTATTTAACATCTTTGTCTGATAAGTTTGAAATGTCTTGCTTAAGGACACTAATTTTTGAAATGAATGTATGTAAAAAATCAGGAGAACTTAAAGGAGAAACACCAGAAGATGAATATGAATGTTACTTAAATAGATTTCTTAAAGACAAAGCGTATATAAAAGAACTATTTAGTATATATCCCGTTCTCTTGAGAATACTGTTTGAAACAATACAGATTATTACAGATAACTATATAGAAATTTTACAGCACCTTGAAACAGATAAAGAGGATATTATCTGGAAATTGTCATATGGAAAAAGGTTTGATGAGATAAAATATATGAGTGGAAGTCTGTCGGATTCACATAAAGGGGCAAAAGGAGTTTATCATATTACATTAGATAATGGAATAAAGATTCTTTATAAACCACACACATTGGAGTGTGAGATTAATTATCAAAAGATGTTACAGAAAGTAATGAATGAGTGTGGACTGGAAATGAAAGAATATGCCATAATTTCAAGGAAGAATTATGGGTGGTGTCAATTTGTAAATTATGATACTTGTAAAAATGAAGTGGAACTAGAGCGGTATTATAAAAGAATCGGAATTATAATTTGCATTAATTATATTTTGCGTACCAATGATCTTCATTATGAGAATATTATAGCTTCTGGAGAATATCCAATAATAGTTGACTTAGAAACAATAATGACAAATCAACATATTAAAAACGATGATTCAGCAACAGAGATTATACAAGAAATGTTGACTGATTCTGTGTTAAATTCAGGCATTTTACCGCATTATATATGGAATGAACCAGGAAAGATGGGAATAAATATTAGTGCTTTAAGTGGTAGTGAAGGACAAACTTGCCCAATACAGGTTGCTAAAATTGTTGATTCCAAAACATCAAATATGCATATTGAATATGAATATCCAAAATCTTTTGGTAAAAAAAATCTTGCTACAGTTAATGGAGAGTTTATAGATCCACATGTGTTTAAGGATAGTATTGCGGATGGATTTTCAGCCTGCTATAAGTATATTGTAAATCATATAGATTATGTATACAATTTCTTGGAAAAATTTAGAGGTATCGATGTAAGATATTTAATAAGGGATACTCAACAATACAGTTTGCTTTCACGGGCTTCATATCATCCGGCTTTTCTACAGGCTACTGCAGATAGAGAATTATTTTTTTACAGTTTATTTAAGCATGTTGATCTGGATGATCCATATCGGAAAGAAACAACAAATTATGAAATCAAGGATATGGTTTTGGGAGATATCCCTTTCTTTCATTTTAAAGCAACGGGAACCAGCTTGTTTTCTTCAAGAGGAGGGGAGATTAGAGATTTCTTCTATATGGATAGTTATTCACGAACTATAAATAAACTTAAAACAATGTCAGATAAAGACTGTGATAAGCAAAAACTATATATTTTACTTACATTATCCAAGACTACAATGGTAGAGCGACTCATACATGAAAATCAGAGAAATATGTGGAAGCATTATGAAAATGATATAAGTATTTCGTCAGAAAAATCATACTTAGAAGGTGCTAAACTAATAGCTGATAATATTATAGAAAAGGCTATTTTTAATAAAGCAAAAACAGATGTTAACTGGATTGGCATTTCATTGGGCAATGAAGATGAGGGAATTTGGGATATAAAGCCATTAGGGATGTACTTATATGATGGAATTGCCGGAATTGCAGTTTTTTTTAAAAGGCTATGTTCTCTCACTCATGAAAAAAAATACAAAGAAATATCAAACATCTTAGATGAAACATTATTTAGATATACTGATATGCTATTAGAAAATCCAGAATATTACCAAAATAATTCTGTTGGTGCTTTTTTTGGAGAAGCATCTATACTTTATACATATGAAGTATTCTATAGTATTGATAGACAAAAAAAATATATGGAATATGCTAAAAAGCATTATTCGATTATTTTAGATTTAGTCAAAGAGGATAAAGATTATGACTTTTTATTAGGTTCATGTGGGGCTATCCAGATTATTTTAAATCTGTATGAGCTGTCTAGAGATAGACGATACTTAGAAAAGAGTATCTACATTGCATCGAATTTAGTAAAAGCAGCCGCATATGAAAATGAAAAGATAATTTATTGGATATCTTCACAGGCTGCAAATGCTTTGGCTGGATTATCGCATGGACAAAGTGGATTTGCTCTTGTTTTTGCACGCCTTGGTAAGTTGTCAGGTGATTCATATTATTTTTCAATTATGGATAAAATTGTTAATTACGAAAACCAAATGTATAGTGAAAAAGCTAAAAATTGGGCAGATAAAAGAATAATTAATGGGCAATCAAACGAAGAAAAAGGGATTAATCCAGTTGCATGGTGTCATGGAGCAACAGGGATTTTGCTTTCTCGCATAAGCATGTATCGGTATGTAGAAAATGAGGAATCCAAGAAAAAGATGATGATTGATATAGATAGAGCAGTGAAATCCACATTAGGATTTGGCTACAGAAACAATTATTGTTTGTGTCATGGTGATTTTGGAAACTTGGAAATTTTAAGGGATTATGCAATACAGTTTCATGATATGAAAATCAAGCAATTATGTGATAATTTATTAGAAGCCATGCTGGGACAAATAATGAAGAAAGAATGGCACTGCGGATTGCCAAATGAATATGAAAATCCTAGTTTTATGACAGGTTTAGCAGGCATTGGATATTCTCTTATGAGAAGATATGATTTTAGAATACCTACAATTCTTGCATTGGAAATAGGAGAGTAAAAACATTATTATAATGAGAATATGTGCCATCTAGACAAGTTGACCAGAGGCATATATTCTCATATTGCTATATAATAGCTGTTAAATGAAATTACAATATATAAATAGAAAGTGGTTTATTAATGAAAAAAATAAGATTTGTTCACCAATTAGGAAATACTGATTGTAGCTTGGCGTGTTTGGCTATGCTGTTTAGATATTACAATACTAAAGTATCACTGTCTTTATTAGCGGCTGAAAATATGACCGGTCGAGATGGACTGAGTCTGACTGAACTCAAACAAATAGTTGAAAAATATCATTTTGAATTTAAAGCATATAAGACAGGATATAATGAAAAAAATATAGTAGATAATTTACCAGTAATGATTTGTAGTAAGCAAAACCATTTTGTGCTTATTGAAAAAAAAGTAGGTAATAATTATAAAATAGTAGATCCAGATAAAGGAAGAGGTAGTATAAGTCAGGAAATATTAGAAAGAGAATACTTAGACCTTATAGTTGCAATTAACCCCCAATATACAGGTAAACAAGAGTATAAAGAACCTAAAATTAAAATATCTATTCCACGAAAAAATGTTTTGCTAAATATTTTTTTGACTCTTGTTTTGGAAATGCTTATGCTTGGTGTTCCGCAGATTACAGGTAGAATTATTGATGATATTAATAGTAATTGTGACTATAAAATTATGATGTATGCTATCTGCGCCACATGTGTGGCGTATACATATTTTACTCTTTCTCTTTTTAGAAAATGGATAATATTGTATATGCAACTGAATTTCTATAAGAAAATTATAAATGAATTAATATCAAAAATATTTAGTATAGACTTGGCTTTTTTTCAAAGTCATATGACAGGAGACATTGTTAATCGGTTTAATACTGTGAATAGTGTAAATGATTTTGTGTCCAATATTGTGATAACATTTTTAATAGATTTTGTAACAGCTATTGTTTGTGGGATTGCGATGGCTTCTATGAATCCAATTTTATTTCTTATAATTATTTTAATTGCAGTAATTCAAGCATTTTTAATAAATATTATAAGAAAGAAAATTACGTTGGATACACAGCTATATTTGGGAGAGCAGAGCAAGATTCAAGGTGATCTGGTTGATCTGGTTTCTAATTTAGTACAAATAAAATGCATGGGGATAGACTTGCACATTAAAAAAAGTCTTGTTTCGTCATATGCAGATAATACTCAAACTTTATTGAGAAAAGAAAAATGGAGTGATTTATTGGAGTGTGTCATATCAACTATATCATTGGTTACATCACTTATAATTTATATAATAGGTGGCTTTTTTGTTGCAAGAAAAACTTCCACAATTGGGGAACTTGTACAATTTGTCTCATTATCAGCTTTTTTTATTTCTCCCATTAAATCATTGTCTATATATTTACCACAATTTAGCACAGTTAAGGGAATGATTGACAGAATTAAAGAAATGCTTTTTTATAAAGAATTAAAAAGTAAAGGAGAAGTAGAAGTTGAACAATTCAAGAGTTTAGAATTAAAAAATGTATATTTTGGATATACTAACAAGGATAAATTACTAAAAAATATTAATATATCTGTAAAAACTGGAGACAAAATAGCAATTGTTGGACCGTCTGGAAGTGGTAAAACCTCTATAACAAAATTAATGATGAATATTTTTAATACATATGAAGGAAAAGTGCTTATCAATGATATTGAAATTGATGAAATAAATAGAGAAAGCTTTTATAAAAAGTTAGCTGTGGTAACTCAATTACCAGTGGCATTTAATGATACAATTCGAAAAAATATTGATCCCGCAGAAATACTTCAAGATAAGGATGTATATGATGCTTTAAAGCAGGCAGAATTATTTGATGAGGTAATGTGTTTTCCATTAAAGCTAAATACTAAAATAGGCGAAAATGGACAAAATATTTCAGGAGGGCAAAAACAACGTATTGCAATTGCAAGGGCATTAGCAACAAAACCGTCTATCATAATATTTGATGAAGGTACAAGCAATTTGGATGCAGTAACAGAAAAAAAAATATTCTGCAATTTAAATAGCCGGGGGATTACGCAAGTAATCATATCGCACCGATTGAGTGCAATAAAAGACGCAGACTGTATTTATGTAATAAAAGATGGGCAAATTACTGAAGCAGGTAAACATGCAGATTTAATCGAAAAAAAGGGGGTATATTATCAGAACTATAGTAATTATTCATAAACACATTTCACCTCAAATTATAAGTTTTTGAAAGCTTTGGTTACTCTTGTTTGGAATATCTAAGTTTATAAGAAAACGAATACTTATTAAAAGCAAGATAAGACCCCATATCAATTAGATGATATAGAGGTCTTTTTTTATATATTTTTTTGATAGAATAGTTAATGAAAGATTAATAATATATAATTGTTAAATTTTACTGCTAAATAAAAAATTTAATTACAATAAGAAAATTTTATTCAATGAAATTGAAAAAGCTGCATCCAAGATACGAAATTATTACAATAATCCGGATAAGGATTTTACCTGTAATCGTAAACTTTCAGCGAAGAAAGTTATTAAAGGCATAATTGGTATGGAAAGTAAAAGTCTTCTGAATGAATTATTAGATTTATTTAAAAACTTGTATGTAAGTTTTCATTCAAAAAAGGTGATGTACATCCAACAGGAAATTTACGCACATTTAATAATGTATAACTTTACTCAAATGATTACCTCACATGTAGCCATTAGTACAAAGCAAAGAAAATATACATATAAAGCCAATTTCTCAGTTGCCGTACATATGTGTAAATTATTCTATATTGGAAAAAGAACATCACCTCATGTAGAAAATGTTTCAGACCAAGGAAAAAGCTCCGTAAGGAATGCTGTCGATACAGAAACCACGGATTGCACGTTCTGATGATTTTATATATCATTATTGCGTTTTAGACTTGTTACCTTGAGCAAGAAAAGTGCACTAATAAAAACTAAAATTAAAATTATAATGCTATATTCAAAAGAATATGTTATATCTTTTTCATGATGATAATTTGAAAGTACCAATCCTATTGTTATAGGATATAGGTTGATAAGATTTCCGTTTGCAAGGAATATTCCGCAAAAACCATAGAAAAATGAAAATATAACTCCAGACAAAAACTTATCTTGTTTTTTTGTAGTAATAATAATAACCGGAAGCACAGCAACATAACAACAGGTACTTATAATGAATAGTTGCTTGATACTCATGGTACAGGAGGAAAGGTCTACATCAGGGCAGTGTAATATTAAGGCAATTAGCAAGGTTACTATAAAACTAAAGATCGATTCAATAATTACTAATCCATAACCTACTATAATTTTTGACAAAATCAGCCTGAATTTTGAAATTGGAACCACCAGTATATTTTTTAACGTAAAGTCCGTATATTCACGATTAATAGAGTAGCCCACTACTAATGTAAAAGTAAAAGGTAGAAATAAACTGAAATGATTCCAAACAACTCCTTCTGAAAGCCCAATATAAGTCACAATACTGTTATTTGTTCCAGTTAATTGAAAAGTTGCTAAAATAATTGAAAAGAATATAGACACAACTCCAAACCAAAGAATATTGTATCTTTTGTACTTTAAGAACTCAGTTTTTATAAGTCGTACCATTTTCAAAGCGCCTCCTTAAATTTCTTGTTTGTTCTTAAAGATGATGGCAATAGCTAAAGAAGCAGTGGTTGTAATTGCCAATATACCAATACATGCAGGAAAGCTTAAAAACCAGTCATCTAATCCGTAAGTAGGTCCCATGGTCATATTAGGTAATGCCCATCTAAAAACAGCAGATAATGGCGATAATATATTTGACATAGCAAATACAATGGCAAAACTTGCACTTGCATACACTAATGATATAATAATTGAAAATATATAACCTTTTTTGCTAAGACATTCAATAACAGCAATAGGTAATACAGAAACAGCTACCATAGCGCCAATGAGAACCCCTGTCATTAATCTATAAAGAATATGTTCTGTACTTCCTATGATTAAACCACCTATTAAAGTTGCACCATTTGTGGCAAGTGAATAGATAACAGAAAATATCAACATAGTAATTATCTTTGCAGTAATCAAGGAAGTTGTAGAAATTGGAATGGCATTGATGTTTTTTTGTGTTTTGTTCATTTTTTCGGAAAAAAATAATATAGCACCTAAAATACCTAAAACGGTTGGTAACAGCAAGAAATATCCAAATACGCCAATGTTCAAATAGAGCCAATCAAATCCTAAATTGTTTTTGGCAGCAAAGATAGTCATGGGTATTGGGAATAATGCTGCAGCAAGGATTGTTAAAAGTATGAATTTTTTTCGCTTTAGTTTCAAAAATTCACAATAAATTAGTTTAAGCAATTCCCTCACCTCCTGTTACCCGCTTGAAATAGTCCTCAAGACTTTCTTCGCAAGTATGGGCTTCTGATACTTCCAAGCCGTTCTCTACAAAAGCAGTAACTATTCCACCTACTGATACGTCAAGATTATATAATCGCAAATTGTGGTTGTCCTGTATGGAAAACTGTGTTTCATTAAAACTGTGTTCCAAAATTCTTGCAGCTTGTGCAGTATCAGAAATGGTAAAGTGAATATGTTTATTACTTTTCTGTTCTAGTTCCGTGAGACTTTTTTCTTCCAGAAGTGTACCATGGTCGATAATTCCAATATCATCAGCTAGTAATGCAATTTCGGATAGAATATGGCTGGAAATTAGAATAGTCTTACCTCTTGCATTGCATAATTCCTGGATAAAAGATCTTACTTCTGTAATACCGATAGGATCAAGTCCATTGATAGGCTCATCTAAAATTAAAAGTTCTGGGTCATGCATAATTGCAAGTGCAATCGCTAATCGTTGCTTCATGCCAAGAGAATATTGTGAAAACAGTTTTTTATCCTTATATGGAAGACCAACTAAATCCAAAGCATCCTTGATCGCATGGCTGTTAGGTACTCCTCGTAGAGTAGCAAAAATACGCAGATTTTCAGATGCGGTCAGATTAGGATAGAAACCAGGGGATTCTATCAAGCTTCCAATACGGGGAAGCAATTTCTTTTTATTATCTTTCAAGGGTTTTCCAAAAATCATCACTTCGCCAGAAGTGGGTGTTGTTAATCCAAGCAACATTTTCATAGTAGTAGTTTTTCCAGCTCCATTTCTACCAAGAAGACCGTAAATCCGCCCTTTCTGTACATGGATACTGAGGTTGGCAACACTTTTCTGTGTACCATATTGTTTGGTAAGATTTTTGGTTTCAATAATATACTCGTTCATGTTCAAAACCTCCCTTGCCTGTTATTATACCACTCCAACCTTGCAATAACCTTGCAATAACCTTGCAATAACCTTGCAATTTCAAATAGCAAAAATACCCTGCCACATTGACAGGGTACTACTCATTTTATCAACGGAAAAAACAGAGTAAAGTAAGTCCCATTCCCCCAAGTGCTTTCCACGCTAATTTTGCCGCCCATTTTCTCTATAAGTTGGTGTACAATTGATAGTCCAAGACCACTTCCTTTTTGGGATCTTCCTTTATCACATTTATATAACCGTTCAAAAATATGTTTTAAATCCTCTTTTTCAATCCCTATACCATTATCTGATAATGATAATTTTATATCCTCGCCTTGTTTTGAAAGTTCTAGAATTATTCTATCTGCCTGGCTGTGAGAAATTATGTTTTGAATGAGATTGTTTAAAATTCGCATATAGCCGTCAGTATCAAGATTTACGATAAAAGGCTGTTCAGGAATTTCAATAACATATTCTATTTGATTGCCCTCGAAAATAGGTATCCAATCAATTAGAATATCCCTTGTCAGTCCAACGATTTCAACAGAAGCAATATTCATGGTAAATTCATTCGAATTGAGTTTGAACCAGTCAAAAAGAATATCTATATATTCTTTGAGATCATGAGCTTTATGCCTTGCTATTTCAATATAATTATCTCGTTCCTCCCCTGTTACAATTCCCTTTTGGGAAGCATCCAAATATCCAATCAGAGTAGTAAGGGGTGTTCTCACATCATGGGAAAGATTTGTCATAAGCTGCTTGTTTGTTTTATCCATTTGTCGATATGTAGCAAGCCTGTTTTCATAAGATAAAATAATGTCATTGATTTCATAAGCAAGTGGTGACACAAGTTCATTTGTTACAGCTAGAATACGTCTGTTTCCATTACCAGTTTTTATATCAGCTAATGCTTCGGACATTTCTGCTATCTGCCGTTTAGTTTGCCAAATAATCAAAAAGGAAAACAAAACAGAGATAATAGCAATAATGATTGAAATAACAAAAATTAATTCCATGTTCAACACTTATACCTCCTTGTTAAAACGGTAGCCGATACCTTTTACTGTCTGAATATACTTCGGATTTCCAGGATTTTTTTCAATTTTCTTTCGAAGCCTGCTTATAATTGCCATGATATTGCTGTCATCGTAAACGTATGTCTCACCCCAAACAGCCTCATAGATTTTCTGCTTTGTCAGAATTTTTCCTTGATTTTTCGCACAAAGCAATAATAAGTCAAATTCTTTTGGGGGAAGTTCAAAAAAGCCATTTACTGTAGTAATGCTATGTTCTTCAATATTGATTTCTAGTCCGTCAAAGTTAAGTATCTGTAGTTGTTCCCCTTTGTTATTGAAACGTGTGTATCGTCGGATTAAAGAAAGGATACGGGCTATTAGTTCGTCCATATCAAAAGGCTTTGTCAGATAATCGTCAGCACCCGCTCTCAAACCATGTACTTTTGAAGCACTGTCATTTTTAGATGTAAACATTAAGATGGGCAGTCTGCTTTCTTTTCTAATCTGTTCTAATGTTTCAAAACCATCATATCCAGGCATCATCACGTCAAGTATAACAAGTTGATATTCAAATTTTTTTAATTGCCTTAAACCGGCTTTTCCAGAATAGCAGCAGTCTGCTTCAATGTGTTCTTGCATGACACTTCTTTTGATTAAATCGCATAGTTCTTTATCGTCATCTATGATTAAAATAGTATTCATCTCAACCTCCCTTAAATTATATGTTCAGCAAAACTTCATGTAGCTATTTGGATAATATGAGGTAACCTCACATTTGCAGCAACGTGGATTTACCTGTATACTAAAGTTTGAACAAAGATAAATATTTATGTCCATGCTACGCCTCTTGGTTAAAACGATAGCCGGCACCCTGGACAGTTAAAATATAAAGTGGCAGGTTCAATCTTTTTCATTAATTTATTGATAAAAGACATAATATTGCTATCACCAAAAGCATATTCTTCTTCCCGCACCTACGAATAAATCTGCTTTTTTGTAAATACCCGTCCTTTGTTGGAAGTAAGAAAAAGAAGTAAATCAAATTCTTTCCTCGTAAGCAGAACGGGAATATCTTTGACCTAAACAGTACGATTTAATTTGTCAATTACAATATCTTTTAGTACTATAAATCTTCATCAGTCGCAAAAATGGGGGAGTAAGGCAGTATAGCGACGTATAATGGAATTGGCACGCACCATTATTCATGGCAAAGTTCCTTTCCTTTCTTCGTCCTATCGTCAATCGGCTTTTCGGCATCCTTTGGTATGAGCCACATACTGCCAAACTTTGAAACACCCAGTATGCGGTTTCCCTCATAAAGTTTTTGCACCCGCCTTTCTGAAATGCTCGCTGTTTCTGCATATAACATATATTCCATAATTCGCTGTTCTTTCTTCAAAATCCATCAGCATAATTATATATGGAACAGCGAATAATAGCAAGCAGCGAAATAGCATTACTTAAGGTTAGTGCGGGAAATGTGTAGATGTATTCAAATAGAAATGGGAACAGAGGATGTAACTGGTAAATATTTATAACAATCCAATAAATTACTAATAAATAAAACATGAATGATACATCCCAGACAATCTGATTCACAAACCTTTGAAAAAGAATACTTGATAGCATCTGGTAAATTTTCTAAAACTCTTACTTTCAATTTTCTCAAGATAGACTTTATTTTAAACCACATTTTTTCAATAGGATTAAAATCAGGACTATATGTTGGTAAATATACTACATTTATTTTCAGTTCTTCGATAATTTTTTTAACTTCTTTTATCATATTCTGGCAAATGTCCCATCCAGTTTTTTTCTTTCATAAATTACATCAGGGACGTTCACGCTCTGAAGCGTGTAATGATTTTTTCTTGTATTTATATCCCATTTTTATAATTGCTTTCCTCACAGTTTCATTTGTGGCTTTAAGCTCTAGTTTTTCAATTATTTTATTATAGCAATCCAATAAAATATTGGTAGTATTATTAGGATGTATTTAAGAAAGATTATAAGCATTAAAGATATCAAATCCTATTTTGCGTATTATCAATTTATTGGATTGCTATAGATGGAACGGAATATTGAACTTAACAAAGTAACGTGGCAGTAGCATTTGGTATTGATACAATTAAGCCAATTTAAAAATATATAATGGCTACTAGGTGTGAACTATTTACAGGCAAATTCTTTTATAGTAGTAAGTAGTCAAGTTGCTTTAAAAATTGTTACAAAAAGAATCGGAAGAATTACATATAAAAAGAATTGATTTGTTATATATGGTAAAATATAAATATAAATAAATAACGGAGGTTACAAAAATGAAAAGAATGTTAAAATTGTTCAGTGTAATGTTGGCTCTTGTCATGACTTTTTCTATATCTGCAATGGCTGCAGAAAACGATTATCAAAACAATAATGTGCTTGGTGCAACGCAAAGCGAGTTTGAACAACTGATTGTAGAAATTCAAGATATCAAAGATACATATTCGGACTATACAGAGAAAATGATTTTTGAAACTATGAATAAACAACATCCGAAATCTACAAGAGGAGTTATAGATATTTGGAATGTATTAACAGATTCGGAAAAAAAACTATGTATCCGTTATCCTTATGATGCTTTAAAAGTAAATACAGCAAAAAATGTAGCCACATCACAGACGGAAAAAAATTTTGGGATAAATGGGTTAGGGGATAGAAGCGATGCTTTTAGACATGGGATTTGGAATGCGGAAATGACAATTTTGATTGGTAAAGAAAAGGCAGAGCTGTTTGCCACAGCCCATGAAGATAAAGATGTTACGGGAAAGGAATCAGACGGATATCCTAAGACTGCACATAGGGATATGGATATGCATAATAATGAAGTTGGCAGAAACATCGGAGAAAGAAATAAAGATGTCACTGAAAATGAAATGGCAGATATTATTTATCAAGAGATTTATTCAGAGACTACACAGTTTGTTTGGCTTCATGAATAAGAGAAAGAAGCATATGATATAAGATGTACTGTATGCTTATTTTTGTTTTAAATATAAAAGAAGTAATCAAATACTCTTATTATTTGTATCACGAACATCTGAGAAGGGTAGCATGGTATTATTGATAAATTTAAGGAGTAGAGATTATGGAAAGCCGTATCAAGCTGCTTCGGGAAAAAAGGGGCCTTATACAGGAAATCCTGGCAGCGGAAATTGGAATAACACAGCAGATGCTCAGCAAATATGAAAAGGATATTACCATCATAAAAGTAGATGTCCTGAAAAAGCTGGCAGAGTATTTTAATGTAACTACTGACTACCTGCTCGGGATTTCGGATATGAAGAGGGACTGGACTGGACAGATTAAGATGAACGAAACATTGGACGAATATTATGACCTGATAGAAGTGTACAGGAGAATGGACAGGTATGATAAGGAAATGGTTTGGTCGATCATGCAGACCGTTGGGAAAACTGCAGAGAAAAGAAAGAAGGGCATGAGAAATGATAAAAGTAGCGATCTGTGACGACGATGTTGCCACAACGGGGAGAATCGAGAGCATGCTGTACAGCATAGCAAAGGGGAAATTTATCCAGATAGAGCCAGAAGTGTTCTGGAAAGGGGAGCATCTGGCAGAGGCAGTGGAAAACGATGCCTGTTTTGACATCATTTTTCTGGATATAGAAATGGGGAGTGAAGATGGGATCACGGTAGCCCAGAGAATCCGGAAGACTGACAAGAGCGCCCTGATTGTCTATGTTACAAGTTACGAGAATTACATGAAGGAATCCTTTTCTGTACGGCCATTCCGCTTCCTGGTAAAGCCGGTAGGGGAGAAAGAAATGACAGACTGCTTCAGAGCTGCGTGTGATGAAATAAGCAGCGCAGACAGCTATTTCAGGTACAGCTACCAGCGGCTGAGTCATAAGATCCTGATCCAGAATATTTATTATTTTGAAAGCAGACGGAGGAAAGTATACATAGCAACAGAGAAAGATACATTGGAACTTTACGGGAAACTCAATGAGATTGAGGAAAGCCTGAAAGCCAGCAAGGAGACTTTCTTGCGGGTTCACCAGTCTTTCCTGGTAAACTACAGGCATATAGAAGGGCTGGCATATGATTTTATTGTAATGGATAATGGGAAAAGGATTTCCATCAGTGAGGACCGGCGGAAGCAGATCGGCGAACAGTATTGTGCAATGGAGGATACGTTTTATGTCGGCAGGTAAGTGGATGGGAGAGGTGGCAGATATGCTGCTTGCGGTATTTACCGTATATTTGTTTTTCCTTTATTTCGGGACATTTCTGGAAAGAAGAAAAAAGAGCGTCCGCATGGTGTCTGGGATTGCAGTGCTTGTATTGTGGCAGATGGGCATCCCAGATGCTATCCATAGGCTGCCAGGAGCATGGAGTATAGGGGCAACAGTTGTGCTTACGCTGTTTGTGGTATCAAATATCTTTGCAGGCAAACTATGGATGGAAGTATTCTTTTCCGTCACATTTGATGCGATCTGGATGCTGGTGGAAATGCTGGTCGGCAGCCTGCTGATAATTTATGGGGAAAGCATTGTAGAACAGCAGGTTTTCGGCTCTTTTGTCTCAAAAATTCTTTTCTTTATGGCAATCCAAGGCCTGCGTAAAGTATTTACCGATGAAAAGATCATGGGACTTCCGCTGGGGCATACCATGCTGATCATCTTTATCCCGATTGGCAGCATATACATCATGAATGCGGTATTCATGATGGCTTATAGGACGGAGTGGGAGTATGTGGAGATTTATTCCCTTGTTTCTGGCATGATACTGCTGGTTATCAATGTGTTGGTATTTTATATTTATATAAAGCTAGCAGATGACCTGCAGGTAAGGCGAATGAACCTGGTTTATGAAAAGCAGTTGGACCTGTGTGAGCGGCACCAGGAAGAAACGGAGGTTTCCACGCTGCTGGTCAGGGATGTGCGGCATGGTATTAGGAACCATCTCATTGCGATCCTTGCATATGCGGAAAAAGGAGAGTGCGGGAAGCTCATTAAATTTGTTGAGGACATCATAGAGGATGGGAAGTTGGGGAAATCAGAGATAGTAAATACGGGGAATATAGTGACAGATTCACTGACGGGATACTGGAAGAGAACAGCAGAAAATGAGGGGATCGAATTTGAGCCGGAGCTGAGCATCCCGATGGAGATGCCGTTCAGGGGAGCAGACATAAGCCTGATCATGGGGAACCTTTTGGAAAATGCGGTAGAAGGTGCAAGAGGAGCGGAAAGAAGACGGTACATACGGTTTAACATGAAATATGACAAAAGCAACCTTCTGATAACGGTGGAAAACAGTTATAAGGGGAAACTGGTAAAAGGGAAAGGCGGGGAACTGAGGACGACAAAAGAGGATGTGACCAGCCATGGGATCGGACTGCCGTCCGTTCAGAGGGCGGCAGGGAAATACCACGGCACCGTATCCGTAGATGATACAGTATCTGGGCGATTCCTCGTCCGAGTGGTGCTATATGGGACATGAGCAGTAAAGCGTGAAGAAAAAGTTACATGAACACCCGGTATTTTGACATTAAGAGGAAGAAAATACTTTTTTGTGATAAAGTATTAGGAAATCAAGGAAAGGAGTCCTAAATATGAAAGCTAAAAATGTAAAAATTCAGTCTGCCAAAGCATTGGCAAATGTATCATTGAAACTTGGAAAGTTCTCTGCAAACAGCGCTTGTGCCTATATTTTTCATCAGCCGAAGATGCCAGAAGAACTTAAGGAATTAAAGAAACAGAAAATATGAAACATCTATCGGAAAAAATAACAGATTATATTGTTAAGGCAGGTGCCATTTCCGAGAAGTCTTATACAGTATATCAATATGGTTTTCAAATCGGGCTTGAAATGTTGAGCTGTTTTCTGGTTTGTTTTTTCATTGCGATATACTTGCATATGATTCCAGAATTCATAGTGCTTACTTGTATTTTCATGTTGCTACGGACATATGCAGGTGGTGTACACTTAAATAGCTTTGGGAGATGCTTTATTTGTTCTGTTTTGGTGCAAACACTTATATTGAAAATAAGTGGTCAATATGTATTCCCGATAATAGGCTCATGGATTTTTATAATATTGGAGCTGATGTTGATTTTTCTTTTAGCACCAGTGGAAGATGTAAACAAGGAACTTGATGAAGGTGAGAAAAAGCACTGCAAAAAAATTACAGGAAAAATTGTGATTGGGATAATTATATTTTCCATTTTCTGTACTTTTAATGGATTCCACAAAATAATATCTTTGATTGAGTTGACAGTTTTAGTGGTTTTAATATCCCAATACATTGGTATCCTGAAATATAAAATTGAAAAAGGTATATATAGGCGGAAGTGATAGAAATATTATTTCCGTTTTTTTTATGCCCAGACAAATGGCAAATATATAGAAGCACTACAGGCAAGTGTAAGCCACCAGATAGCTGCAAAGGTATTTTTTCAGACGTCACTCACAGGATTATGTTGAAAAACAGTATGCTATCAAATATCAAGGGAGTAGTCTGTCTAATGGTGTCCCCAGATAAAGTTACACTATCTATTGTAACACTTTAATTGCAATTCCTGCTATATAGTGATAATATATGGTTATACAGGATTAAAGTTTGTGCGGCTGCCGTTACTACGCCTGTATAACCTGCTTTATCTTTACAGAATTAAATGGCAGCGCAGAAATGAGGTTAAAATGTTAAATATAAAATCCCAGAAAGAAAAGGGATTAAATATTATTATTGTCGGCTGTGGAAAAGTCGGGGCAACGCTGACAGAGCAGCTGTCCAGAGAAAGCCATGATATTACATTAATTGACAAAAATCCATTAAAAATCCAGCATCTTGCCAATGCCTATGATGTTATGGGAGTTACTGGAAACGGAGCAAGTTATAATGTGCAGATGGAGGCGGGCATTGAAGATGCAGACCTGCTGATTGCTGTAACGGATTCTGACGAGTTAAACCTTTTATGCTGTACTGTTGCAAAGCGTGTTGGAAACTGTGCAGCTATAGCACGTGTGCGCACTCCTGACTACAGCGAAGAAAGTTCATATCTCAGGGAAAAACTTGGACTTGCCATGATTATTAACCCTGAACTTGCAGCTGCACGTGAAGTGGCACGCCTTCTCTATCTGCCAACTGCTTTAGAGGTCAATTCTTTTGCACATGGACAGGTAGAGCTTATCACGTTTAAACTGCCCAAGGACAATATATTGGTTAAAAAAACTATAGCTTCCCTTGGCAAGAAAAATGTTTTCCAGAATGTGCTGTTCTGTGCTGTAGAACGTGGAGGCAAAATTACTATTCCATCAGGAGATTTCAGGTTTGCTGCTGATGACATAATTTCCTTTGTTTCTTCCCGTGAAGGTTCAAGGAACTTTCTTAAAAAAACTGGATTTGAAATAAAGCAGGTTAACAGCACGATGATTATAGGAGGCGGGAAAGCCGCATACTATCTGGCAAAACAACTGCTGCCTATGGGAATTGATGTAAAAATTATAGAAAATGATATTAAGCGCTGTGACGAACTCAGTGCAATACTTCCAGATGCAATTATTATTAATGGGGATGGCACTAACGAAGAATTATTAATGGAAGAAGGCATTGAATATGTTGAATCATTTGTCCCGCTTACTGGCATAGATGAAGAAAATATACTTCTTACCTTATTTGCAAGAGAAGTATCTAACGCTAAAGTAATTACAAAGATTAACCGTATTAACTTTAAAGGTGTAATAAATAATCTTGATTTAGGCAGTGTAGTCTATCCTAAATACATAACAGCAGAAACGATTATTGCTTATGTACGTGCAAAAAAGGCATCTATGGACAGCAATATAGAAACTCTTTACCACATGTTTGATTCACGTGTAGAAGCAATCGAATTTATGGTAGAGGAAGCGTCAGAAGTAACCAATGTTCCTATTATGGATATGAAACTTAAGAAAAACCTGCTGCTTTGCTGTATACACAGGGAAGGGCACACAATAATACCTTCTGGAACAGATATGATAATGCCTGGAGATAAAGTTGTAATTGTAACAACACATACCGGTTTTGATAATATCCAGGATATTTTGTTATAGGAGAATATAAATTATGAATAATTCTGTAATCAGGTATATTTTAGGATGTGTTCTTAAAATTGAATCCATCCTGCTTCTGTTTCCATGCCTTACTGCAGTTATTTACAGAGAAACTGAGGGCTTTTACTATTTACTTACTGCATTTGTATGTGGCGTCCTTGGAATTCTTCTTACTCAAAAAAAACCTGCAAGTTTTGTATTTTATTTGAAGGAGGGCAGCATTGCTACTGCACTAAGCTGGATTATAATAAGTATATTTGGTGCAGCACCGTTTTTTCTCACAGGTGAAATTCCTTCATTTACTGATGCACTTTTTGAAACAGTATCAGGCTTTACAACAACAGGAGCATCAATATTAAATGATGTTGAAGCACTTTCACAGTGCAGTTTGTTCTGGCGCAGTTTTACACACTGGATTGGCGGAATGGGAGTGCTTGTTTTTCTGCTTGCCATTATCCCGTTAAGTGGTGGTTCACAGTTTAACCTGATGCGTGCCGAAAGCCCGGGACCATCTGTTGGAAAGCTGGTTCCTAAGATTAAAACAACCGCAAGGCTTTTATATGTTATCTACTTTGGACTGACATTAATACAGATAGTATTTATGATTGCCGGAGGGCTGGATTTATTTAATGCACTTACAATTACATTTGGTACGGCAGGAACTGGAGGATTTGGCGTTGAAAACAGCAGTATTGGTGGATATTCACCCTATATACAGTGGGTTGTTGCAATTTTTATGTTTTTATTTGGCGTAAATTTTAACGTCTACTACCTGCTTATATACCGCAAGTGGAGGAAAGCGTTAAGCATCGAAGAAGTAAGGACATATTTTATTATAGTTATTGTATCCACTGGTATTATATTTTTTAATATATCAGGTACAATACTCTCTGTATCTGATGCCCTGCGCCACGCATTTTTCCAGGTTTCCACACTTATGACATCAACAGGGTTTTCTACAACTGACTATAACGTGTGGCCACAGACTTCTAAAACCATACTTATAATGGTTATGTTTATCGGAGCATGTGCTGGCAGCACTGGAGGCGGGATAAAAGTTTCACGTATTATTATTTTAGTTAAATCTATTAAAAAAGAGCTGACATCTTATATACATCCTAAAAGCATCATTAAAATTAAAATGGATGGAAAACCTGTTGAACACGATGTAGTACGTGCAACTAATGTATATTTTATTACTTTTACAATTATTTTTTCACTGTCTGCTTTTGCCATCTCATTTGATGACAAAGACTTAGTTACTAACTTTACTGCAGTTCTGGCAACTATCAACAATATGGGACCAGGACTTGAAGGCGTTGGCCCTGCACAGAATTTTGGAAGCTTTAGCATCTTTTCAAAGTATGTGCTTATGTTTGATATGCTGGCTGGCAGACTGGAACTGTTCCCGCTTTTATTGCTGTTTCATCCGTCTATCTGGAAAGAACTTTTAACCAGGAAAAAATCAGTTGCCAGAAGAAACTAATAAAATAGACAAAATATATTAATATTTAATGGAGGAACTTGTATTATGACTAACACTGAAAGGCGTGACAAAGGACTTGCATATATTGCTGATGCAGATACTTTTAAAGAAATGGCAGAATGTCAGAAAAAACTCAAAAAAGTAAATGAACTTAACAGATGGGAATGGGAAAGGCCAGGCATATGATTAAAAAAGAATTTGATTATTTTGATTTAGAACAAATTGCAGAATCAGGACAGTGTTTTAGATGGAAGAAACTGGATGACCATAAATACCGTATTCCTGCTTTTGACAATTACTTAGATATTGCACAGACAGGAAACAATTTTGAACTGTCATGTACTGAAGAAGAATTTGGACAAATATGGTATAATTACTTTGATATAGGCACTGATTATGAAGGACTTATAAACCGTATAGATAACAGTGATAAATTCTTAAAAGATGCAGCAGATTATGGAAAGGGCATAAGGATTCTTAACCAGGATACCTGGGAGACAATAATTTCATTTATTATTTCACAGAATAATAATATTCCACGCATTAAGAAAGGCATAGAAGCGGTATGCAGCAGATACATGCGCCAGCCAGCAGCCCTTGCAGGTACAGATATTTACATGATACCATATCTTGAGGATATAGAAAAAAATGGCGGCAGGGAAAGTCTTTCAGGGCTTGGCATCGGATACCGTGATGAATATATATGGGGAATTTGCAACTTCCAGAACCAGAATCCAAAATTTACAGAAGAGCTTAAAAAACTTGATTATGAAAGTTCGATGAAGTATCTTATGGATTTTAAAGGAATCGGCAAAAAAGTTGCTAACTGTGTATGCCTTTTTGGTCTTCACCACCTTGACGCATGTCCAATAGATGTATGGATGAAAAAAGTAATTGATGAAGAATACGATGGAATAATGCCTGCATGGATGACAGATAAATATGCCGGTGTGTACCAGCAGTATACTTTCTTTTATAAAAGAGAAAAAAAATAATCTATATTCACCTGACAGAGGCAGAGAAAAACACCAGCCTCTGTTTTTTGCTACTTTTAAGAATATTTTGTATATACTAGTATAGATAAAAATAAATGATGCATAGTTACAAAAATGTGTTATATTCCATTAGAAATATAAAATGGATGAAATCGAACTTTAATTATGCAATATAAAACTATGCATTATTTATTGAACCATATACTAGGCGGAGGAAGGAAGAATTGTAAAATAATGCGCAACTGGTATTTGCTTTTTAGCACTTACTAAATTCTTTATTCTTATTACCATATACCTTATAATGGCAATAAGGAGGGCGGTTTTTATGAATATAAATATTATATCGAAATATTTACAGCTTCTGCGTAAAAGCAACAACTATACACAAGATGATTTGGCAAAAGAATTAGGCATATCAAGGAATGGAGGTGTTATAATAGGACTAAATTAAGAGAAGCTCAGTAAGATCAAGGGTTTGCACTGATTTAGTCCTATTATTCTAAGCCCATTTTAGGTCAAGATTAGGACAGCGCTGATCAAAATCGAAAATCTACATTACGAAAGTCAGATAATGGCCGATTACTGATACGGTCATTCTATGGCTTTAAGGAAATGCGAGGTGAAACAAAATAACAAAGATTTAGGTAGGACTAAATTGGCTCTCTAAACGGATAATCCGTTTGTACAATGCTAATCCGGTCCGGTCTTTTTGTTTTGAGAAAGAGAATTTACAGATGGACTTTACAAAGAGGGAGCTGATTGAGTTCTTAGACGGACTGGTGGAGTTAGCCAGTGAGGAAAACAAGG
>DKXQ01000206.1:0-24302 GCA_002493085.1 Lachnoclostridium sp. UBA7122 | reverse complement strand
GTGAGGAAAACAAGGTAAAAGCAGGATTGGCAAAAGAAAAATTCGTATGTGATTTTGAGAACGCTTACGGATACGAAAAGGAGGTAATCACAGAAATTATAAAACTGCCGCTACACTATATAGCAGCAATGCCGGATGCGGTGCAGGAAGAAATCAGGCAGAAAGTAATTGCAGCACCGACAGAACACGGCGAATATACTCTTGAAAATGTTGACCATGCCATGAGTTCCAAAATCTACGACTTAGAGGATTTGATTGACATCTGATTGTAAAAAGTGAGTTCATTTTTGGAAAAAGAACTAAAAAAGTGCCATCATTCCGCAAAAGTGATTGCAGAAAGCACTATCACTGAAAAACGGCAGGGAAAAAGGCGTGGTTGTCCCACAAAAAAAGAACTTAAAAAGTACTATCAGAACAGGAAAATGATAGCAGAAAGTGCAATCAGAATAGAAATATTCTATCATATTTTAAGTTCACTATATATATCAGAGGGGTTTTAGGGGCAGCCCCCTAACCAGAAGCACTTGTATTACAAAGTGCGTATCTGGCAAAATCCATTAAAAATTTTCGGGAGTACGAGTCTTAAAAAAATTTTAGTAGAATACAGACTTTCCCAAAGCTTTCTAAGTTTAACTAATTTCAAATAGGGGTGTTTGGGACAGGTTGGAAATTAGAAAAGATTTCGATGAATTGTATGGCGAATTTGGAAGGCTGTATGAGGTGAGCGTGGATAAGAGAGGGAATGGTAATGTAAAATGGAAAAAAGAGGCAAATTATAGTAAATAGCAGAAAATAATGTGTTCAATTTGAACATAACAAAAAATGTTGACAAATAAGATTAAGTATACTAAAATTATATTGTTCAATAAACACATAACAAAAAAGACTATAAGGTGGCAACCTTACAGTCTTCAGAAAATCGAAGCATAATATGAAATCGTAACGACTTTATACAATTATGCCAAGCAATTCAATTGTTATGAGAAAGTAGAATCATTTGGCAGAGAAAAAAGAATGAAGATGCAATATATATTTTTAAACCATATATAACTAAAAAAGATGGGACAAAAGTATATGCAAGCCAATATGGTAAAAAGGTATTTAGAATTCCAAAAGAAAATAGATAATTTATGCAAAGGTGTTGCGATTCCGCCTTTATATAGAGGAGGACATATGAGTAAAAAAATAGATTATAGCCACAACATAAAAATAGAAAATAATTCATTTGGCAATGGAACACAAATAGCGGATGTCATAGTTAACAATTGCGTTGAACAAAAAGAACAACAAAACAGGGCTGTGTATACACCAGAAAAACGAATTCCTGTGTTGGAATGCAAGCGAAATTCTAACCATTATTATGTAGTCGATTATACTGAAGACAGGGTGTAGTAATTGATACTAATCTGCTGGTTTATAAAAAGCAGACCAGCAGATAGCGCTATGATAATGAACTAGGAGGTAAATGGTGAGATTGGATGAAGCAGCTGTCATTAATACTGGACTTGTTACAGCAAGAAAACAGGCAAGAGGTGTGAGTGACAGCATTATACAATATAGATTATTAAATTTAAAAGCAATTAATAATAAAGGTTTTATTGAGGACTTTTTACTTGACGATTTTGAAACGATAGAGGAAATAAAGCCGGTCTATATAACACAACTGAGAGACATTGTTGTGAGATTGACATTTCCATTTACGGCAGTACTGATTGATGAAATGCACACAGGGCTGATTATACCGTCTCACTTTGTAGTGATTAGAACAGATACAAAAAAAATTATTCCAGAATATTTATTTTGGCTGCTAAATACTGAAAAAGTTAGACAACAGCTCCAACAAAACGTTAATAGTACCATGATAGGTACAGTTAAGCCTATGTCATATGCATCATTGGATATTGAAAAGATAACATTAGAGGAACAAAGAAAAATAGCGGATATCTATTTACTATCAAAGAAAGAATTGATGTTATTAGATCAGCTTTTGAGACAGAAAGAGTTATATTATAAAATTGCCATTGATAAAATTCAGAGAGAAATGAGGAAAAAACATGAAAACAGCAAAGAGTGATATTGAAAAGACTTTATGGAAAGCTTGTGATAGTTTTAGGGGGAAAATTGATAGTTCGAGATATAAAGATTATATTTTGTCGATGTTATTTGTAAAATATTTAAGCGATGTTTGTACAGAAACAAAGGAAAGATATCTGCAGCAATATGCGGGCGATATTCGCAGGGTAGAGCGTGCTATGAGCAGAGAACCTTTTGTTTTAGACGAAGAGTCAACATTTAATTATTTATATGCAAATAGAAGCGATTCTGAAATAGGTCAGAAAATCAACATTGCTCTTAATAACATTGAGGAACATAATAGTGGAAAATTAAGAAATGTGTTTCGGGCGATAGATTTTAATTCACAGGTTGATTTTGGCGAGAAAAAAGAGAAGAATGCTACATTGAAAAATTTATTAGAGGATTTCTATGGTTTGGATTTAAGGCCGTCTGTGTTAGAAAGCAATGATATTATTGGCGACGCATATGAATATATGATAGCAAATTTTGCTTCGGATGCAGGTAAAAAAGGTGGTGAATTTTTCACACCAAGTCAGGTTTCAAAACTGGTTGCAATGTTGGTAGAGCCAAAAGAGAATGACAGGATATACGATCCGACATGTGGAAGCGGTGGTTTGCTGTTAAAGGCATATGGGCAGGCAAAAACGAACAAGGTGGCTATATATGGTCAGGAAAAAAATATGCAGACATGGGCTCTATGTAGTATGAATATGTTTTTGCATGGAATTGATGATGCAAAGATATGGCAGGGAGATACTTTATCAAATCCGCAAAACCTGGAAGATGATAAATTGATGAAGTTCCAATGCGTTGTTGCAAATCCTCCGTTTTCACTTGATAAATGGGATAGTGGATTTCTTCCAGAAACAACAGACGAAAAGAAAAAACCTAAGATGTCTGCGGATTTGGATATTTATCACAGGTTTGACTGGGGAGTGCCGCCTTCAAGTAAGGGTGATTATGCGTTTGTTTTACATATGTTACATAGTTTGGACGCAAATAATGGGAGAATGGCAGTCGTGTTACCGCATGGCGTTTTGTTTAGAGGCGCCTCGGAAGGCCGAATCAGAGAACAGCTGGTGGAACTTAATTTGTTAGATGCGGTAATAGGACTGCCAGCAAATCTTTTTTATGGAACATCTATTCCGGCTTGTGTTTTGGTATTTAAGAAAAACCGTAGCTGCAAAGAGGTGTTGTTCATTGATGCAAGTGGAGAAGGTAATTTTGAAAAGGGAAAGAACCAAAACATTTTACGGAATGAAGATATTGATAAGATTGTAAATGCTTATAAAGCATATGAGACAGTCGATAAATATGCATATAAGGCATCAAGGGAAGAAATAAAAGAAAATGAATACAATCTGAATATTCCGCGTTATGTGGATACTTTTGAAGAGGAGGAATTGATTGATATTGATGAAGTAAGAACTAATATAGCAAATATTGATGCAGAACTGAAAGAAGTACAGGCACAGATGGATATTTATTTGAAGGAACTGGGTTTATAAGAAGAATGTAAATTGAGGAGAGAGTGACAGATGTTTAGAAGTTTTATTTATTTGAATGAAGAAAAAATGTATTCTTATCTAAGACAAATTGATAAAGAATTTGCAAATCAGCATATGAGCATCATACGAGTAAATGGTAGTTTTGAAATACCGGAACAGTTTGATATGTTTAATCTTGCACAAAATTTTATGCCACTATTAAAAAGTCAAATTCAAACATCAAGTCAAGATGAAAAGAAATTAATGGAGACATTTTTAGGAAATGCTTCCGCTGATATACCTATTGTTATGGAAAGTGAAGATTTGATTGTTTCAAGCAAATTAAGCACATCTTTTTTAGAAGAGGAGTATGCACAGTTAGAGGAATATAGCGAGCAGGAAGTATATATGTTATGTAAGGTTGTTGGCAAAATGCAAAAGAATCAAGTTGAAATTTTTAATCCTTTGAAAGATTTTGTAAAGTTGCCAAGGGCAGTAAGAAGAAGTATGGATTTTAATAGTAAAGAATTAGAACCTATTATAATTGATGGTCCGGTATTAAAAGTTGAAGTGATAGCAATATAAAAGTAGGAAGAGTGGATATATGCGTGAAGATATAAAAGAACGTATTGAGTTAATTCGAACGGGAAAGGTGCCAAAGGGCTATAAGAGGACTAAGCTGGGGGTCATACATAAAGATTGGAAGAAAGTGTATTTGAAGGATATTTTTGAAAGATGTGAAAGAAAAAATGATGTTAAAAATAATAATGTATTAACAATTTCTGCACAAAAAGGATTAATAAGCCAGGAAGATTTCTTTGATAAAGAGATAGCCAGCGTAGATAAAACTGGATATTGGTTGCTAAAAAAAGGAGAGTTTGCATATAATAAAAGTTATTCTAATGGCTATCCATATGGGGCTATTAAACGGTTAGACTTATATGAGGAAGGAATCGTTTCACCATTATATATGTGCTTTAAAGCTAGAAAAAACATTAATACAGATTTTTATGTACATTATTTTGAAAATGGCATGGTAAATAGAGAGATAAAATCATTTGCACAAGAAGGGGCAAGAAATCATGGGTTGTTAAATATAGCAATATCTGATTTTTATAATATGAGTATCTATATTCCAAATAATACAGAAAGGGAAGAAATAGGAAATATATTGAATACATATGATAGAAAGGTTAAAGCGATTTCTAAATTTATCAATGAGAAGAAGAAGGAAAGACAGTGGCTATTGACTAAGTTGTTAAAAGATAACGAAACTGTGAATAAAATTATTAAGCTGGGGAATATAGCAATTAAAGTTACTGAAAAAAATAGTCTCTACAAATATACCCAAGTATTATCCAATAGTGCTAGAAGTGGGGTGATTTTGCAAGAAGAGCAATTTACAAAAGATATAGCAAATAATAATAACATTGATGGATATTATGTGATTCATCCAAATGAATTTGTGTATAATCCAAGAATTTCGGTTAGTGCACCATGTGGACCTATAAATATTAATAATACCGGAATCACAGGTGTCATGTCACCGCTATATACAATATTTAAGGTGATAGATGAAAATATAAATTTGAAGTATCTCGGATATTATTTTAAATCGACATTGTGGCATAAGTATATGAAATGTGTTGCAAATTATGGTGCAAGGTATGATCGAATGAATATATCTCAACATGATTTTTTTTCAATGCCGATTTTTTTGCCCGATAGTGATATACAGAAAAGGGTAGTTGATACGATGCAAGTTTGTGAAAAAGAAATAGGATTACTCGAAAAGAAATTAGAATTAATAAAGCAAGAAAAGAAAGCGATGATGCAGCTTCTTCTTACAGGAATTGTACGAGTAAACGAGAAGTAAGATGGAGGTGAATTAGATGGATGGCAATCTATACCTAGAGGACAATATAAGCAAGAAGCCAGCGTTGGAATTATTACAAAAAATGGGTTATACATATCTAACACTGGAAGAATGTAATTTGCAACGTGGAAGTAAATATCAAGTATTGCTCAAGGGGATTTTACGCAATCAGCTTCGCAGATTAAATCGTTTTGAATTTGGCGGCTTAGAGCAGGAGTTTTCTTCAGCGAATATAGAAAGGGCTATCGAGGATTTAGATGAACCGTTAACAGACGGGCTCATAAAAACCAGTGAGAAAATATACGATGCGCTTATGTTAGGAAAGACCTATCAGGAAACGGTTGGCGCTGGTAAAGTTTTAAGCTTTGACCTAAAATATATTGATTGGGATCATTTTGAAAATAATGTGTTTCATGTAACGGAGGAGTATTCTGTTGACAGTTATGATGGTGAACGTACGGTAAGACCGGATATAGTTTTGTTTATAAATGGCATTCCGCTTGCAGTGATTGAATGTAAGGCTCCGCATATTTTTGTTGAGCAAGGTGTGGAACAAATGATTCGTAATCAGCAGGAAGACTATATTCCGCATCTGTTTAAGTATGTGCAAATCGTTATGTCCACGAACAAAAATTCTGTTAAATATGCGACCACTGGAACAGGGAAAAAATATTGGAGTGTTTGGAAAGAAGAAGATACGGATTTCATAGAAAAAGCAAAGAAAAAGCTCATAACAGATAGAATGGCTACTGTTCAAGATGAAAATATGATATCTTTGTTTTCATTGCATAGACTTAAGGAGTTAAGTAAGTATTTTGTGTTATATGATGCTAATGTGAAGAAAATTTGTCGTTATCAACAGTATTTTGCTATAAAAGAAATCATTAAGACAATAAACACAAACGATACAAAAGGGAATAGACAAAGTGGTGTTATTTGGCATACACAGGGGTCGGGAAAGTCATTAACAATGGTAATGTTAGCCAAATACATTTTGTTGGAAATGGCAAAGTATGAGCCTAAAGTAGTTATTGTTACAGATCGAAAAGAATTAGATAAGCAAATAGCAAAAACATTTATGCATACGAGATGTAAACCAGCAAGAGCGACCAGTGGCAAGAATTTGATAAATTTGATTAATGAAGGAAAAGTGGATATTGTTACCACTATTATAAATAAGTTTAATACAGTTGAAAGCAGCGGCTTGAAGAATATTAGCAGAGATGTGTTTGTTCTTGTTGATGAGAGCCACCGTTCAAATTATGGAGAGTTAGCAGTTAAGATGAGAGTTGTATTTCCAAATGCCTGCTATATTGGATTTACAGGCACACCTCTCATGAAAAACGAAAGAAATACAATGACTAAGTTTGGAAAGCTTATTCACAAATATACGATAAAGGATGGAGTGAATGATAGGGCAATTGTACCTTTAATCTACGAAGGTAGATTTGTAGAACAGGCTGTTGATGAGGCAAACATTGATTTGTGGTTTGAACAAACTACAAAGAGATTGACAGAAAGCCAAAGAGAGGATTTAAAAAGAAAGTGGAGCAGCATGAAGCGTCTTGCTTCTACGGAGGCTCGTATAAAAAGAATTGCCTTAGATATCAAAAATCATTTTGCTGAAGGATATAAAGATACCGGATTTAAAGCCATGCTTGCGACAAACCGTAAGAGGGACGCGGTATCTTATTTGGCATGTTTTGAACAGCTTGGGGATCTGAAGTGCGAGGTTTGCATTTCGGCACCGGATATGCGGGAGGGTGTTGATAGCATTGACGACGGGGCAGATAGCAGAGTCATAGCTTATTGGAGTAAAATGATGAAAAAATATGGTGATGCTGATGCTTATGAGGATTCGGTCAAAAATAGGTTTATAGATGGTGAAATAGATATTTTAATTGTTTGCAGCAAATTGTTAACGGGTTTTGATGCGCCATTGTGTCAAGTGCTATACATAGATAAGGAGTTAAAAGAACATGGTCTTTTGCAGGCAATAGCAAGAACAAATCGCCTTTATGATGGAAAAGATTATGGCCTTATTGTTGATTATCGTGGCCTGATTCAGAAGTTAGACGATGCAATGAATGTGTATAGTGGTGCAGGACTTGAAAATTTTGAGACGGGAGATTTGAAAGGGGCAATCGTTGATATTGTTCGTGTTGTAGGAAATCTTCGCCAGTCTTACAGCAGATTGGAAGACTTATTTGCATCAGTAAAAAATAAAAATGATGCAGAAGAAATAGAAGTATTTTTATCTGATGAGAAAAAACGAAACGAATTTTATGATTTGCTATGTCAGTTTGGCAAGGATTTGGCTGTAGTGTTGAATTCTGAGGTGGCATATGAAGACATACCCAAAGATGAACGAATAACATATCAGAATACATTTGCTTTTTATTCAAAGGTTAGGCGTTCTGTTAAAATTCGTTATTGTGATGCAATAGATAATAGTGAGTATGAGCCATTAATGCAAAACCTGCTTGATACACATATGTCTGTTGCCGGACTGAAACAAATAACAGAACCAGTTGATATTTTAAATCAGTCTGATTTGGAAAAAGAATTAGAAAAATTAGGTTCGTTACGGTCAAAGGCTGATGCAATTCAGTCAAAATTGGCAAAAAGTATAAGTATAAAAAGAGATGAAAATCCTGCATATTATGACAGCTTTTCAAAAAGAATTAAGGATACATTAAAAGAATATAAGGATAGGATTATAACAGATGCGGAGTATCTTACAAAAATGCGTTCCATTATGGCTGATTATGCAGCGGGGGTATCAACAGTAAAGTATCCAGAGAAGTTAAAAAATAATGTACATGCGCAAGCTTTCTATGGTGTAGTTAGTGCAATTTTGGAGGATGAATGGAAACCGACATCTGCTTTAATAGTGGCAGAGGATTCGGTAGAATATGGTGGGAAATTAGTATTATCAGGAAAATCTCCATTAATAATGGAAGATAGCATATATACGGCGTCTAATGTGCAATTAAGGCAGGATATGTTTGCTGATATTGCACTTGAAATTACAAACATTGTTGAAAAACATAGCCAAGTGGATTGGACTGACAATAAAAGTATACATGATAAAATTGCTCAGGATATAGATGATATGTTTTATGAATACGAATGTGCGGGAAAATGCAAGTTTTCATTTGATGTGATTGATAAAGTGATTGAAAATGTGAAAACGACAGCTTTAAGGAGATTCAAGGGGTAATGGAAGCTAATATAGAACAACGGTGTGTAGATTGTGAAAGTGGAAAGATTTCCTACTTTCTTACAAGAAAGCCTGTTAAGAATGTTAATTTAAGGGTCAAATCGGACGGCAGCGTTTTGGTGTCAGCAAATAATAGTGTTACAACAGAGTTTGTTGATGCATTTATCAAGCAAAAGCAGGCGTATATCTCATCTGCATTAACTAAATTTGAAGAAAAAAGGAAATTGATGAGAGAGGTTCCTAAAAGATATGTAAGTGGTGAGAACTATACTTTGCTAGGAAAAAATCTCAGATTAAAAGTGGAAGAGGCAAAAGAAGAGACTGTACATACAGATGGTGTTTATATATTTCTTAGAGTAAAGGATAAAAACAATTTCCACCATAAAGAGATAATGATGGATAGGTGGTTGAAAGAATATCAAATGATAATATTTAAAGAATTGGTTGATGAGAAATATGCATTATTTCAAAAGTATAATGTTCCATATCCGGAGCTAAGAGTACGATATATGACTTCCCGATGGGGATCTTGTCAGCCGAAGAGAGGTATTATAACATTAAATAGCCAGTTAATAAAAGTACCTAGAAATTGCATCGAGTATGTTGTTTTACATGAGTTTGCACATTATATACATCCTAATCACTCAAGGCAGTTTTGGGATTTTGTTTCCGTGATGATGCCGGATTGGAAAGAACGTAAAAAAGAGTTGGAGAAAAGCATATAAAGCATGTAAGAAAAATGCCATATATTTGAAAAAAAGGAGTTGGGAGAAATGTCATATTCGAATAAAGTACAATATGGCATTTCAAGCATGGAAGAGTTTACAAAGGCGAGAGAACTTAATGTATTTAAAGAAAATTTTGTGCATGTTTCTGAAAGTGACCAGAGCAAATTTGATTATGTTAAAGGTATTTTGGAACGTTCAAAAAATGCTATATTTGCACATTTTGAATTATTGCCGGAATATGATATTTTTGAACCGGTTAATTTGACAAATACCATATTTATAATAAAAAAGTATGTATCATAAAAGTGAAAACATGTGCCAGGATGATTCCGATTGCAAGTTCAGATATTGTTAAAATGAATGAAATATTAAAACAATTGCTATCAGCATGTGTAAAACTACAAGCGAATGCAATTTATTATAATGCAACAGAAGATCAGAGAAATGATTATATAAGGGACATTTTAGATTCAGCAGGGTATGACGTTAAGGATCAAACAAGAAGAGGACTGTCACCAAGCGGACAAATGTTGATGTCGATTTTATATAACATACAAAGATGAGGCAGGTGATGTATTATGAATATGCAGGAATTAAAACAGTTAATTTATAAAGGTGAAAAAGTAGACATGGAGTGCAAGGAAGCAGAGATCAATGTGCCACGTTCTGTCTATGAGTCGTATTCTGCTTTTGCCAATACAAAAGGCGGCTATATTATTCTTGGAGTGAAGGAAGATAAAAAGAAAACATTTCCAGAAGAAAGATTTATGATACAGGGAATCCAAAATGTAAAGAAACAGGTAGAGGATTTTTGGAACACCATTAACAGCAGTAAGGTCAACCGTAATATTCTGAAAGATGAAGATGTATTTATTGTGGAAGAGTCCGGCATTAGCCTGATTGTGGTTAAAGTGCCGAGAGCTGATTATAAAATGCGCCCGATTTATGTTAGCGAAAATCCATACAAAGGGACATTTAAGCGAAATAACGAAGGTGATTATCACGCAACGGAACATGAAATCAGAGGAATGATTCGTGACCAGAATCCGGATGGCAATGATGGAATGATTTTAGAATATTATACAATGGACGATATTGACAAGGAAACATTGCGGAAATACCGGCAGATTTTTGAAATCAGGAATGATGGGCATGTCTGGAATGCCCTTGACGACAAATCGTTTCTGGAAAAACTTGGAGGATACAGAAAAGACAGAAGAGAGGGCAAGGAAGGACTGACCCTTGCAGGTCTGATGATGTTTGGAGACGGACTTGCCATACGGGATGAGTTTGACAATATTTTTATGGATTACCGTAATGAAAGCGAAATTACAATGGATATTCGCTGGAATGACAGGATTACCTACGATGGAACATGGGAGAATAATCTGTTTAATTTTTTTACCAAAGTTACGCCAAAATTAACGGAGGACTTGAAAAAACCATTTAAGCTTGAGGGAATACAGCGAATAGATGAAACTCCGGTACACAAAGCGGTGAGGGAAGCATTTGTAAACCTTATTATACATGCCGATTATTTGATGGATGCAGGTGTTTTGAAAGTGATAAAGAAGTCCAATAGCTTTGAGTTTACCAATCCGGGTATTCTGAAGCTTCCTCTGGAGGATATTTACCGGGGAGGAAATTCAAAATCAAGAAACCCGCATATGCAGACTATGCTTAGAATGGTTGGATTTGGGGACAATGCAGGTTCCGGATTTCCCTCTATATTGGCAACTTGGGAAGATGAGGGCTGGGTGCGGCCGAAATTGATAGAAGATACCGCGCTTAATCAGGTAACGCTTTATCTCAAAATGATTCCGAAACATGGACAACAATCGGCAAAAAAAACAGCAGAAAAATCAGCAGAATCAGCAGAAAAATCAGCAGAAACGCAAGAGGAATTGTTATCTGAAAGGCAGAAGCAGATACTTGCGTGCATGGAGTTAGAAGTATTATATAGGACAGAAGAAATTGCTGAAAAAATAGGATTAAAAGGACCAAGGACAAGGCAGTTACTAAATGAACTAGTGGCAATGGGCAGATTGACCTGCACAGCAGCGACTAAAAACAGAAGGTATATAAAGATCAAATAAAGTAGGGAATGGCATGAAATACATCAATCGTTATGTATAAGACTAAAATTTGCCTGCGATTGGCATATATATTGTTGCCTTTAATGCTTAGATGGAGGAAATGGAAAATGGTTGAGCCTTCAAAAAGGGACTGGAAATTATACAGGGAGAAAATTGGTGGATGGCAGGAACATTACATGGAGAAGCTGGTAAAGGAATATGCGGACTATTTGAGTAGCGACTTGCCTGCATCTACTAAGTTTTGGGAGATAGAGAAACGAATTAAGAGAGACAGGAAAACGCCAGGTGTTTGTATTGAGTTAAGAAAATCCGACATGTTTTGGGATATTGCCGGACTGATTCATGATAAGGTTATTTCAATGGATGATCTGGAAGAGTTTAGTGACGATTTAAAAGAAGCGGTAGTGTTGATTTTGAGGAGATGAAAAATGGTATTGTTCTTTGTATAAACGATAGAGTGGTGGTTATGTTGGCAGAAAAAATAAGTTTTTAGTCCTTACTTGACAGAAGACAAGGTCATATACCTTTGGAGAATGGCTTTTGTGTTTCCTATCAAGAAAAAGGAGGTTTATGGCTGATGGATACGGAAATAAAAAATGCGGTCAATGCCACCGGTCAGGATGCCCAATATGATGAAAAGGCAAAACGCCTGTTAGGAAATAAGATCATTCTGGCTCATATTCTGGTAAAGACGGTTGACGAGTTCCGGGGAATGAACCCGAAAGATGTGGTGTCTTACATTGAGGGAGAGCCTTTTATCAGCGTGGTTCCGGTAGAACCGGGACTGACCAATGCCGGAAAGGAAAAAGACGGGCTGTTAGGTTTTTATGAATGGGAAGGGAAAATTGACCTGCTTAACATTGTTTTGATCGGATTATCAAAAGAACTTCCAGGGCATGATGAGAAATATGAGCTGCATCGTCTGTTAGGGGCATTGCTGTCAAAGAATCTTTCTTCGGATGAGAAGCTGGACATTATCGAAGCAGAGTACGATATTCTGATAGAGGATAATATAAGAAAGGACGTGAACACCATGTGCAATTTGAGTCAGGGGATTAGGGAAGATGCAACAGATACGGCAAATGTAAAAATCATTATGAATATGCACAGGAAAAGTTATACATCTGAACAGATAGCGGAAATTGTTGAAAAGAGCATTGAAGAAGTCGAAGCTATCATTGAGAACAGAGAGCCAGTAATGGCATAACCACAGTAACTTAATAACACAAGCAGTAAAGCAGTGAATTTGTTTTTTATATTAAAACAATTCACTGCTTTTCCTGTTTTCAGGGAGAAAGCATAAAGTGGACCAACAAGCATTTTTTTGTCTTAATTTATTGGTCCATTATAGTTTTTTGTTACTTTTAAGGATATTTTGTATATTTTTGTCAAATAAAACAGATGGACTAGAAACTGTTATGGGTCTATTATTAACTTTATAAATTATAGAAAGGGTGTGAAAATTATGGAAACTTCTATATGGGAAAAACCGGAAGAAATAGACAGAAAACTGGCGGAACGGCTCAGGCTGGTACGTAAAAGAAAGTTTATTACACAAGAAGAACTCAGTGGCCTGAGCGATGTGAGTTATGGCTCTATTAAACGCTTTGAAGCATCAGGCAGGATTACCCTGCTTTCCTTGACCAAAATTGCAATGGCACTTGACTGTACAGATGAACTGCGCAATATTTTTACAAAGTTCCCATACTGGGATATGCAGGAAGCAGTTGAGGGAAGCAGGTAAATAATTGTAAGATGCACATGCTGTTTTAATATAAAAAAGTTACGTGCATCTTACAAAAAATTATTCATATATATATTGGAAAACTTTTTCAGCGCATTTATCATCTATAATCAAAGTCCCAATATAATTGCCTCTGACTGCTCCAAGAACTGCTTCTGCTTTTTTCTCTCCAAAAGCTATGCATATTGTTTCTTTGCATTTTTTTAAGTCATCAGTACTTACACCAATCATTCTGTCTGCAATTGATGTATTTAATTTTTGTCCCCAGATATCAAAAAAGTGACCCCCAATATGTCCTACAACACCTTTTTTTTCTAACGTTTCGAGCATTTTTCCGCTTAAATAATTACCCCATGATTTATATATAATAGAGCCCACGCTGGTAAGTATTACATCTGCATTTTTAGCCAGGTTTAAAACACCACTTATATTATTATCCTGTATCAGGCTCTCTCTCACATCTTTCTTTTCTACAAAAAGTGGTGCATAAATGTACTGGTATTTTCCACCATAAGCAGAAGCCAGGTCTTTTGATAAATCAAGCCCGTCTTTTTCAGGGCTGTCAATATTAGCTGCACCCATAATAGGAACTACTGTAACTGGTATATTTTTATGATTATTGGCAGCGATATACTTTACAACATTATAAAGTGTATTGCCCCAGGAAATTCCGATAACCATATTTTCCTTAATAATTGAATCAAGATAATATGCCGCTGCTTCATAAATCAGGTTTCTGGTATTTTCTTTGTCAGTTTCTTTCTGTTTAATAATCCTGACATTTTTCAGTTGGAAATATTCTAACATCTTCTGTTCATATTCAAGATTTCTCTCCCAAGGCTCATGTATATAAATTTCAACAATTCCTAATTCACGTGCTTCTTTTAACATACGGGAAATCTTTGACCTGGATGTGTACATCCTTTCTGCAATCTGGTTCTGGGTCAGTTCAGAATTATAGTACAAATTCGCAACCATTGCCAAAGCATTCCATTTTTCCTGGACACTCATTGCCTCATAATTCTTTATATCTTCCATTTTTTTCTCCTCATACATTTTTTAATAGATGCCTGCTGCTTCATAAAATAATGTATCAGATTTTCTCTAGTTTGTAAACTATAACACAAGACAGATATTAAGTGTAACTTTATCTGGATGTATTTTTTTTAAAGTCCTGAAAATTGCTTTAAGCTTTCTTGATATGCCTGTTCTATAGACAAGAACGGAATGGAATATTCTGTGGGGCTTCAAAACAATCTTCAAAACCACGGCGGTGATGGTAATACATTTTATCCTTGTCCTGCGGATATACATATTTGCCGCCTACCTGCCAGAAAAATGGATGGAATTTGTATTCATTGCGGTCTTTTTTGAAATCATAAAGCAGCCTGATTTCTTCACAGTCTGCCTGGAAATTTGTCCACACATCCCAATGGATTGGAACTACTACTTTGCATTGGAGATTTTCAGCCATGCGGAGTATATCTGTAGATGTCATCTTATCCTGCATTCCAACCGGATTTTCTCCAAAAGAGCCAAATGCAACATCTATATCATGGTCTTTTCCGTGTTTTGCAAAGTAAATAGAAAAATGTGAATCCCCTGAGTGGTAAATATTTCCACCTGGAGTTTTTACCAGATAATTGACAGCTTTTTCATCCATGTCTGTTGGACATATACCTGTAAGTTCTTCCCTGTCTGGACCAGTTTTATCTGTTGTTACAATACAAGTACGGTCAAATGAGTCAAGACATACAATTTCAATATCTTTTATTTTAATTATATCTCCTGGATGTACTACCTTACAGCGTTCTTCTGGTACTCCCCATCCAACCCATGTATCTACAGATTTCTGTGGTCCAATAAATGGTACTGGAATTTCCTTTCCGTTTTCATCTGTTGTTGTCATGCCACTCTGCAATACGTGTGCTGCCCATTCAGCAGACATATGGTCCTGATGGTAATGTGTAGCCAGTACAGCATCAACCTGCTTAAACGCAAATGGGTCAATTACAAATGGTACATTTCTCAGATTTGGCTGCATTGCACGTCCACCGCACATATTTGCCATCTGGTGTCCAGGTTTCATTTTTCCATCACCATGTGTACGCTTGCCATTGCCACACCAAAGGTCAATTGTGATATTTGCTCCTCCTGGTGTCTTAAACCATACTCCAGTACATCCAAGCCACCACATTGCTACATTGCCTGGCTGTACAACCTCATTTTCTATATCTTCCACTAACCATGTGCCCCATTCCGGGAATGTACTCATAATCCAGCTCTCTCTTGTAATAGTATCAATTTTGCTCATTTTATTTTTCTCCTTTACATAAATTTTTAATTTTACTATAAATACTATCTGAGTCAAGCCCATATTTTTTAATTAATTCTGCGGCCGGGCCAGACTCACCGAAGACATCTTGTATTCCAATACGCAGCATTGGTACAGGCGCTTTTTCACTTAAGACCTCTGCTACTGCACTTCCAAGACCTCCTAATACAGAATGTTCTTCTACAGTTACAACTTTGCCTGTTTTTCTGGCAGATTCTATAACCAGTTCTTCATCTAACGGTTTTATAGTATGGATATTAACCACTCTTGCACAGACTCCGTCTCTTTCTAGTAATTCAGCCGCTTTTAGCGATTCCCATACACATAATCCTGTTGCAATAATAGTAACATCTGTACCCTCTTTAAGAACAATCCCTTTGCCAATTTCAAACTTGTAACCAGGATTATCATTTATCACAGGCACAGCCAGCCGTCCAAAGCGCAGGTATACTGGTCCATCGTGCAGATATGCCGCTTCCACTGCTGCCTGTGCTTCAATATCATCTGCCGGGTTTAGCACAGCTATGCCAGGAATTACCCTCATAAGTGCCAGGTCTTCATTGCACTGGTGGGTAGCACCATCTTCCCCAACTGAAATACCAGCATGGGTAGCACCTATCTTGACATTAAGATGCGGATATCCAATGGAATTGCGTACCTGTTCATAAGCCCTTCCTGAAGCAAACATTGCAAAT
Organism: Lachnoclostridium sp. UBA7122; assembly: GCA_002493085.1. Taxonomy (GTDB): domain Bacteria; phylum Bacillota; class Clostridia; order Lachnospirales; family Lachnospiraceae; genus Butyribacter. Next base: position 8,042 of record DKXQ01000206.1, on the reverse strand, counting down.
GTGCTTGCAAATGGTACTTTGCCTGTAGCGGCAAGCCCTGCTGCAATGCCCATCATATTACATTCTGCAATGCCACAGTCGATATGCCTGTCTGGAAACTCTTTTAGAAAAGTTCCGGTTTTAGTTGCTCCCGCAAGATCTGCATCCAAAACTACAAGATTCTTGTATTTCTTTCCCAGTTTCACAAGTGCATTTCCATAGCTTTCACGTGTTGCAATCTTCTTTACATCTGACATAGTGTTTCACCTGCTTTCTCCAGTTCTTCCATAGCGATGGCATATTCCATATCATTAGGGGCTTTTTCATGCCACCCGGCATTATTTTCCATATAAGATATGCCTTTGCCTTTTACTGTTTTCATTATAATTGCTGATGGCTGTCCTTTTGTCTTCTTTGCTTCTTCAAATGCAGCAGCAAGCTGTTTAAAATCATTGCCATCAGACACATTGATTACGTGAAAGTTAAATGCAGCAAATTTTGCATCAATAGGATATGGAGAACATATATCCTCAATTTTTCCGTCAATCTGCAGACCATTGTTGTCAACGATAACAACCAGATTGTCAAGTTTTCTGTGTCCTGCAAACATTGCTGCCTCCCATACCTGGCCTTCCTGGATTTCACCATCTCCAAGCAGTGTATAAACTCTGTAACCTTCACCATCCATTTTAGCAGAAAGCGCCATACCAACAGCAGCAGATATCCCCTGGCCAAGTGAGCCACTAGACATGTCTACACCTGGAATATGTTTCATATCAGGATGTCCCTGGAGATAAGAGCCTGTATGCCTCAACGAAAGCAGGTCTTTTACTGGAAAATATCCCCTGTTTGCCAGCGTGGAATAAAGCCCTGGCGCTGTATGCCCCTTTGAAAGCACAAAACGGTCCCTGTCTGCTTTTTTGGGATTTTCAGGGTCAATATCCATCTCTTCAAAATACATGTAAGTAAATAATTCTGTTGCGGACAATGAACCTCCAGGATGCCCGGCTTTTGCACTATGTACAGCCTCTATAATCCCTTTCCGGATTTCATTTGCCATCTTTTTCAGTTTTAATTCATCCATTTATATCCTCCTGTTCTGCAGATTTATTATATCTGCGCCTAACTGGATACCATCTTCTCCCAGACAGTCTGTATAAGAATGTATAACAGGATATATACATTTTTTATTCCCAGGCTGCCCTGGATAGTACCAAACTCCATGTAGTCCGTTCTGCAATGCTCCCTCCACATCTTTTTTTATATTGTCTCCAATAAATACACACTCCTCTGCTAGACATCCAGCCTTTTCCACACATAGCTTGAAAAATCTGGAATCAGGTTTCTCTGCCCCTGCTTCTTCACTGGTGACAATACATGAAAAACAATCCAGTATCCCAAGAGTTTCCAGTTTTTGGTACTGGATGCAGGAGCTCTGGTCAGAACCAATTCCCGTCAGCATGCCAGCTGCCCTTAGAGCCTGCAGCAACTGGTAAAGCCCAGGCTCAGGGATAATATTTTTTAAAAAAACATTCCAGTAAATATGCTCCATTTTAAGCGCTTTTGTAAAATCATGATAATGCATCAGTTCCAGAAAACATTGAAAACGTACCAGCCTGTTATGGATTACTGCGGAATACTGCCCTAGTCTTCCAAGTATTATTTTCTGTGCCTCAGATAACAAGTGTTGCATTTTTACAGAATCAATGCACAACTCTGTTTTTCCATATTCCAGCAATTTTTCCATGGCTGCACTATGTGCTTTATCATAATTACATACTGTGTTGTCAATATCAAAGAAGACTGCTTTTATCATTCTGGTTTCTGCCTTCCTTGTCCATAATACGCATTATCACCATGTTTTCTATAGTAATGTTTGTCCTGTAATTCCTGTGGTGCTGGATTTGCCTGCGGATTTATCATTTCACAACGTGCAGCCATCTTCGCAACTTCTTCTAACACTACTGCATTATGTACTGCTTCCATGCCATCCCTGCCCCATGTAAAAGGACCATGATTTTTACATAGCACTGCTGGCACTGCCTTATAATCTCTTTCCTTAAAAGCATTGGCAATTACAATTCCAGTATTTTTTTCATACTCTTCAAATTCACTGCCTTCAAGACATCTAACACATGGCACTTCCCCATAGATATAATCTGCATGGGTAGTTCCATAGCATGGAATTTTACGCCCGGCCTGTGCCCAGCTTGTTGCCCATGGGGAATGTGTGTGTACAATGCCTCCAATATCTGTAAATGCCTTATATAATTCTATATGGGTTGCTGTATCAGAAGATGGATTATACCTGCCTTCAATTTTTTTGCCTTCAAGGTCCATAATTACCATATCATCTGGTGTCAGTTTATCATACTCCACACCACTAGGTTTGATTGCAAAATATCCGCTCTCCCTGTCTATTTCACTGACATTGCCCCATGTAAACGTAACAAGCCCATACTTTGGAAGCTCCATATTTGCCTTGTAAACCCGTTCTTTTAATTCTTCTAACATATACTCCTCCTATATAAATATCTGTTGAAACTGTTTTATATTATCCTTTATATTCCCCTGAAATACAGAGGAACCTGCCACCAGTATATCTGCACCATTCTGGATACATTCTAAAGCATTTTCAGTAGTAATTCCCCCATTAAGTTCTAAAAGCGGACTGTATCCCATATCCCGGAAAAGTTTCTTACAGTCACTTATTTTCTTCATCATTCCTGTTATAAACTGCTGTCCGCCAAATCCAGGATTAACTGTCATAAGTAAAATCTGGTCTGTATACTGTATAACATATTTTAATGTTTCCAAAGAAGTTGATGGATTTAATGCCACACCTGCTTTACATCCTGTTTCTTTTATCTGGCTTATTATTCTTAAAATATGTCTGCATGTTTCCTGATGGACTGTAATAAAATCCGCACCTGCCAATGCGGCACTCTCTATAAATCTTTCTGGATTTTCTATCATCAGATGTACATCAAATTCCATATCTGTACAAGAACGTATGGCTTTTATAACAGGAAACCCAATGGAAAGATTAGGCACAAATACACCATCCATTACATCAATATGGATTCTTCTGGCACCAGCATGTTCTATTTCTTTTAGCTGTTTTTCCAGACATTTAAAATCTGCTGAGAGAATGGATGGCGCTATTATCCCAGTCATTAAAGGTCTCCTTCTGTAAATGTATACATGGCAATCTGGTTTATCTCTCTGTTCGTTGTCACCAGAATATCTGTGCCTTCATAAGTATATCCATAAGCATTAGCAGGTCCACAGTCATCATCTATTGTTTTAAAACTGTAATGTCCATCTTCCCACAAAAGAGCAAACAGCCTTCTGGCTCCTTTCCTGTGTCCAAGCACTATTACAGTTTTTCCAGCCAGCTTTCCGCTCCATATTGCATGTAAAAATTCTGCCTTTTCCGGATACTGGTATACTTTCTCATACTTACCTGCTGTTTTTTTATATACAAAAACTTCTTCTCCATGAAATGGTGATAAAACTACAAGCTCCATTTCTCCATCACCATCTAAATCCGCCATTGCTGCATCACTGGCCGGTATATCAAGAAGCTGTTCTTCCCGCCATCCGCTGTCCTGCACAGGCGGATAAAAACGGAACACACCATTTTCACTACATATAAGTGATGATACTTTTCCATTCTCTGACACCCTGTAATACCCATGATTTTTCAACATTCCATCTTTTATAACTTCTAACTGCAGCTGGTGGGTTTCATTAAAACATGACAAATCTTCTGGCAGTCTGGCAGCATATACTTTCCCTGGATTTGACCAGTCCTCCTTATATTCATGTCCTGACTTAAGTGTACACGCAATTAGATAATTTTCTCCACCACTGCTAAGTATGTCAAAGCGGTGTACAAAAGGCAGGTCTGCCAATGTACGTACTTCCCAGTTTCCACTGCCGTCCGGGGTGGCAATTACAATTTTTGCCTCTTTTGAATCATTTGGTGAATAAAACTTGTGTGTTGCAAGAAACTGTCCATCTGTGCCTGGTACCTGGACCATAGTCATAACCCCGCCTGGCCCTTTCCAGACAGTTTCTTCTTCATTGCCTTGTGCATCAAATAAAATACAGCGGTCCTGCTTTTCAGCAGCAACCAGAATATGCTGTCTGCCCTGATAATATAATGGGGCAATAGAATAACATTTTTCCAGTTCTGCCATAACATTTTTTTTCATTATTGTACAACCTCCATTCCTGCTTCCTGCATCTTTCCAATAACAAACTGGTATGCATCTGCTATTTTTGCTGTAGCCTGTTCTGGTGACTGGCAGACACTGTTATCTGCCCACATTTCTATCAGAAACATTCCTTTATAATCCAGTTCCTTAAGTTTCTTAAAAATTTCTATAAACTTCACTTCACCTTCACCGAATGGAACTTCTTTAAAAATACCTGGCTTAGTTTCTTTTATGTGGATTGCAACTGTTTCTGAGAGTCCCAGCTCAAACTCACCTGTTACATCATTGCTAAAGTTACTTAGATTTCCCATATCTGGATATATCTTAAAATATGGAGATGGAATCTCTTTAAGATAATGCATTGCCCTTACAATTGTTCCAACAAATTCTGTATCCATAATTTCCATTGCAAGAATTACTCCTGCCCTTGCTGCCATAGCTACTGCTTCTTTCATTCCCTCCAGAAACAACCTCTTTGTTTCATTATCAGAATCCTCATAATATACGTCATAAGTGGCAAGCTGGATACAGCGTATTCCAAGCTTTACAGACAAGTTTATAGCTTTTTCCATAATGTCCATAGCCTTTTCACGTATCTTAGGGTCTTTACTGCCAAATGGATATTTTCTATGTCCGCTAAGGCACATAGTTGGAAATGAAATTCCTGTAAAACGCATCACCGACCGCAGAGTTTCTATCTCCTCATCTGTCCAGTCAAGCCTTGCAAGCCTTTCATCTGATTCATCAATGGATATTTCCATATAATCGAAACCTGCTATTTTTGCTGCTTTAAATTTTTCTTCCCATGTAAATGAATTTGGCAGCGCTTTCTCATAAATCCCTATCGGGTTCTTATGAATACTATACATACTCCTGCTCCTTTCTTCCAGCCTGTCTGCTGGTATAATCATAACATTTATAAATGCCAGATTCAACATTTGTTTAAATTATGCACATATGTGCAGATTTATTTTATCCTGCCAGAATCCAGTTCTTCCTAGAAACAAAGTCCAAAAGAACCAAGTACCATAATTACAAGAGATGCCACAACCGGGATAACAGTGGCTACCATAAACATATCCAGATAAGATTTTTTATGTGTCATCCCACATAATGCAATTACTGTTACTGTTGCACCATTATATGGCAAATTGTCAAGACCTCCTGAACAAATAGAGGCAAGCCTGTGAAGTACCTGTGGGTCAATGCCAGACTGCAGAAAAGTATCACCCATAACTTCTAATGCTGCACTTAATCCTCCAGATGCAGATGCTGTCATTGCGCATAAAAGATTTACAGAAACTACTTCACTTAAAAGAGGAATTGCTGATAAACCTAATACTGCACCTGAAACAACTGCAAATATAGGCAAAACTTTTACTACAGCCCCAAATCCTACAACCGCACAGCTATTAACTAATGGTGTAAGAGAATCAATTGCTGATGTCTTTAAACCATCCTTAATCTTATCTTTCCTGCTGCCTGTTCTGGCAGTCTTTATCAGATTCTGAATTCATAGTTTCCATTAACCAGTCTGCTGTTCCAGATTTTTTTATATAAATGGTTCATCTGCGCCCTGTATTTTTCATACTGCTGGGCATATTCTTCATTTGGAAGATAAACTTTTACCTCATCATTCTGGCTAATTTGCTTAAATGCACTTTCTACTGAAGCATAAGCTCCCATTGCTTTCGCTGCTACCATTAATGCACCTCTTGCCGTTGCATCTGCCTTTCCTCTGCGTATAATCTTTCTTCCATACACACAGCACTGTATCCGGTTAAAGACTTCACTGTTTGTAAGCCCGCCATTAACATAGATATCTTATATATCCAGATATTTTCCCATAGTGTCAATTCCATTCCCTATTTCATAGCATATACCTTCTAACAAACTGCGGAGCATATCTGCCTTTGTTGTGCCAAGCGTTACATTTGAAAATATTGCTTTTGCAAGATTATTCCAGTCTGGTGTACTGCGTCCCTGGAAATATGGAAGGCAGATGCATCCATTTGCACCAACCTGTGACAATGCCACAGCATCATTTATCTCATCATAGCTAAAGCCCTCATAAAATTCACGCCGGAACCAGTCAAATGCAGAACAGCATGTTAAAATACTGGATTTTAATATATACTATCCTTTTATTGAGGAAAAATTACAGATTACATCTGGCTCCAAATGTTCTGGTACTTCATTTGTAGCTGTAATTAAAAAGCCGCCTGTTCCTGCTGTAGCTGACAAGATACCTTTTTTTACAACGCCCTGGCCGATAGCACCACACTGCTGGTCTCCTCCGGCAGTTATAACTGGTATCCCTTCTGGACATCCTGTCAGTTCTGAAAATTCTTTTGTTATTTTTCCGCATATGCTGCCTGGCTCTATAAGGTCACACAGTTTTTCTTTATTCACCTGGAAAATCTCCAAAAGTTCTGCGTCCCACTCGTGGTTATATATGTTCATAAGCAGTGACCTGCTTCCATATGTATAATCCGTACACAGCTCCCCTGTCATCAAATAAACCATGTAATCTGGAATAACAAGGAACTTGTATGTCTTTTTATAAATCTCTGGCCTGTTTTCTCTTATCCATGTCATTTTACTTGCAGAAAATACGGGATTTACTCTTGAGCCACACAGTGAAAATACTTTATCATTTAATGAAAAAAGTCTTTCACATATCTCATTTGTCCTCTTATCCTGCCACATAATTGCATTGCATAGTGGATTTATGGACTTATCTACCGGAATTACTGAAGACCTCTGTGATGTAATAGTAATTGCATCTATATCCCATTGATTTTTCTCTGCTTGTCCAGCTATTTCCTTTATAATTCTGTATAAAGCATTTTCCCAGTCAGATGGTTCTTGTTCAACCCAGCTGTTTTCCAGATAAGAAACAGTATAAAATATCTGCTTTTCTGCCAAAAGTTTTCCTTCATGTGTAAATAAAATACCACGCATACTGGATGTACCTATATCAATAACTAGAATATTCATCATGCTATAACTCCTTTCTTTATTTTAAGAATATTTTAATCTGCTGCATTAACACAAATTATCCCGGGAAATTTTTTTATGTGTTTTCTAATGAATTTTCTTCATGAATCTATGTTAACATAATAAATTCCGTTTTTCAACATTTTCTCATTTATTGCACATTTGTTCACTGTACTTTTTCTTATGTATTGCACATATGCTCAATAGTGCCTTTACTATTACGGCTGGGCAGTTGACAAGGAGGTTTGGGTTTGAGTTAGTAGAATATATTGCTAGTTTATATAATTGTGATATAGAAATAATTGATAGTACAGAAAAATCAGAACAGCAGGAACTTGTTGAGGATTTAGTCCAGATAATAACTGTATTTAACCTCATCAAGTAAGTCCTTTAAAATACACTCTTCTATGTTGCAGAAACATAAGCGGTGGGGAGGAACTTACTTGCAAAATTCAAGGAATATGACGGAGTAATTTGTATCATAAATACAGAGGCTGTATGTTGTACTAGATGCTTTTTAAGAAAATAAATTTTAATTTTGATAGAAGTCTTTTGGAATAACAGCGGGGATTACACTATTTTTAAAATCTTTAGTATTATTGGTAATAATATAGTCTATACCATTTCTTCTGGCAGCAGCATATTGTACACAATCTTCAAAGTCATTCCATTTTAACATTAATGCAGTGCAGATATCAGATTCAGTAACTGTGATTACGCTAACTATTTTTAATATTTTTTCCATTATACTGTAGGAAAGATTAATATTATGTGTTTCTTTGCGGATTATATAAAATAAATCTGTTACAGATGATGCTGTTATAAACTTGTGGCGAAAAC
>DKXQ01000227.1 GCA_002493085.1 Lachnoclostridium sp. UBA7122 | reverse complement strand
TGAGCAAATTTTTATCTGTCCAGATAATATAGAAGAAACAAAAACAGAAGAAGAGAGAGGAGGAGATGGTTAATGGATTCGTTTACAAAGAAAATTTTGATAGCACTTGGTATATATGCATCCTTTGCAGTTATAATTTTAATTTTGTTTCATACGACTTTTATGCTCAGTCTGATACCTTCTAGTAGCATGGAGCATACAATAGAGAAAAATAATATTGTTTTCTCTACAAGGTATGATGTTGAAGAAGAGGATATTGAAAGATTTGATATTTTGGTGTTTATACCACCAGATGATCCTGATATTACTTATATCAAAAGAGTTGTCGGTCTTCCAGGGGAGACAATTGAAGTAAAGGATGGTAAGGTGTATACCAATGGTATGGAACTGGATGATTCATTTATAAAGGAGCCACAGAACCAAATGGGGGATGGTGTATACAGGGTCCCAGAAAATTCTTACTTTTTTATGGGAGATAATCGAAACAATTCAAGGGACAGCAGATTTTGGGATACCCCATATGTTCCAATTGATGACATTCAGGCGAAGGCAAAGTTTATTATATTTCCATTCACAGATATTTGTTCGTTCAGTTATAATTAATATTTCAGAAGAGGCAGGAGTGGTAATGTATGTGATGTTACATAATCTCCTCCTCTTTTTTTGCTCTTTTTCTCTCTGTTTTTGTCAAAAAATGCTATTTATGTAGACTGGTAAACATGTTTGCATATAAGAATGTATTCATGAATTTGGTCATAAAAAGAACATATGGTATTTATTCTGTAAATTGCAAAGCTGTGCCGATTTGGGAGAGTTTTGTGTCAATGTGGTGTCAAACTGGCAAAAGTGAAATTAGAGATTTGAGATTTATAGAAATCTGTTAGAATATTTGCTATAATAAAATAGCTATTATGATGTATAGATTAACAAAATTATAGAATAGTGGAGAAACGAGAAATGGTAAAAGAGAAAATTCTTAAAGCAATAGGTGGAAAACTTATAGAAAAATCTAAAGAAATATTCGCAGAAGAAAGTGAAAATAAAGTTAAAGGGATTGTTGAAGAAAAAATAGAAGAACATTTTTTAAAACTTTACAGAGAAAAATTGGATGAAGAATTACTTGAAAAGTATGGGGATGAGCTTTTTTATGATGATTTATGTAAAGCATTATTGAACAATGACAACATAACAAAGCTGTTGATGAGATGCAAAAAGAGAGATTTAATGGATTCACAAACAGATGAAGAGTTCATTGATAATATTTTACAACAACTTCCAGCCAATGTATATTATGAGCATGAAGTAAGAAAAATTCTTGAGTATATTTATGATGTGACTTTTAAATGTTTTAATGAATTAGAAAATACAGACAGTGATAAAATAGCGAATATAGTGATTCATACAGGGGATGTTGTACAGGGAGGGATTAGTGAGGTTAGAAAAGATACAACTCAGATTTTACAAAATCAAAATCAAGGGGAAGAGAAACTTCAACAGGGAATAAATGAAATAAAACAATTATTAAGTGAGGGAAATAAAACAAATAGAGTATGTGCATTTAAAATCTTAGATAAAAATATTAGAGAAGGAAAAATCAAGGAAGTAAAAGAACTTATTTTAGAGGGACTAAATAGGAATGACATTGTATGCCAAGCAATACTTTTTGAAATCAACTGTTTGCAAAAGGAAAATATTTTGGTAGATGAGTGTTCAAAACTGCTTGAGAATATCATAGATGAAGAGATACTCAATAGAATTATTGAGTTTGTGATAATGATTAAAATTAGTGATAGATATTTCCTGCAACAATTAGAAAGAGAAAAATATTTACCTGATGTATATAGGAGCCTTCTCCATAATCTTATTGTAGATGACTGGGACGAAATAGTTAAGGTCGAAAGGGATAACAAAAAATATAACATCCAAGTTGTTTGCAATTTAGACTTATATGAAAAGAATAAAGAGATAATAAATTATATGATATACCATTATCTTTTTAATATGCAGGAATCAGAAGGGAGGCTATCAAATTTTGATGAAATAGCAACTTATTTTATTGGAGGAACTAACTTTTTGAATGATTTAGAACTTATGCGTTTGAAGTGTGATAGCATAATAAGTTATTCTATAACGATTCCAGAAAATAAGATAGAGTTTCTTAATCAATTATTGGAGAAAGTAATCTTACAAAAAGATTTGTGGAATAATATTGCTGCAAATTTATCTGTAAATTATTATGAATTGTATTTTCGGTTATTATGTGTTTTGAAAAAGGAGGGTATAGAAGAGAAGTTTTTAGAGATTCCGACTTCTTTACAAGAAAAAGTTGAAATCAAATTTTATTGGATACTGGATAGGATATATAAAGGTAAAATCAGTGAAAGTGATATAATAGAATTCGCAGTAGAGGAGAAAGAATATAATGCATTAACGATATACTGCGAAATAAATAAAAATAACTATGAAAAGATAATTGCAGTTTTAGATCAATGCAAATTTTTATTAAAGAAAGATGTTAATTTATTTTGCAGTTATGTCAAGGCACTTTTTAATAAAGGAGCTTATGATGAAGCGAGATGTATGATAGAAGATTATAGGGAGATATACCAGAATAGTTTAAAATATTGGAATGTTTGTTTTGCATTAAAAATAGATGTTGATCCTATAGGTGTTTTTAATGACTTTGTTTCAGGCAAGGTAAAGATGATCGATTTTAATGCAGAAGAAGAATTTATAGAACATTTGTATAATAATGGTGAATATGATAGTGTATATCAAATTATTAGTCAGTTAGAAACATTACAAATTAGTAGTTACAAGGTTGGATGTATTAAGGCTGATATATTGCTTAAAAAGGGAAGAGATTTAGAAGCATTGGAAGTTTATAGATTATTATATCAGAAAAATCCAAATAACATTATTGTTATAGAAAGAATATTAGGAATTTCATTAAATAACAGAAGAAAAATCAATGATGATATAATTAGAAGGGCAGAACAAATTTGTGAGCCTTGGTCTGATTCTTTACTTTCAAAAATATATGAATTGGAAGGTGAAAAGGAAAAGGCAGATTTTTATATTACACGAGGATTATTAAAATGTCAATCATTTCAAGACAATATTTATGGCCAATATGTAGGTTTTCACTTGTTGGCTGATGATGATAAAATTATTCAAAGTATAAAAGGAGTAGATGTAAATACAGCTGTTGTTCTTAAATCAGAACAAACATCAATGAGTATATGCATTTTTGAAAAAAGATATGTGACAGAAAGAAATCAAACTTGGGAGGAAGCAAGTATTATAGATAAGAATGAAGCAATCAAAATAGGCTTATTAAGAATGAAAACTGGAGAATCAATAAATATTAAGGGGGATAATTTTGTGATTGACCAGATTATGCCTGCAGATTATTTTTTGACAAGGACTTGTCTTGCTGAATTAGAGAATCACAATATATCTAAAAGTTATTCTTTTGAAAATAAGGAAGATGTAGCACAAGATTTTGCAAAATGGTTTACCGATAATTTTCCTAAAAAAGCAGAAGATAATTTTTTAGAAGAATATATTCATCCTAAAGGATTGCCAGTGCCTTTATATGTGCTACATCATCATTATCCATTTGTGTCATTTGGAGAGTTGCTTATAGCTTTGTTGGATGATAAAAATATTATGATTCGTAATATTTGTTGTGAAGAGATAATTGCGGAAGATGGTGATTATGTTATGACATACAGTGTCTTGGTCATGCTGTGGAGAATGGGTGTAACTTTTTCGGATGTACAAAAAGAAAAAATATATGTACCATCTTCTACAAAAATTCAAGCAGAAAATGAAGCACATTACATAAATGAAAATGTAAATAGAGATGTAGTGGCAAGAATGAATGTAATTGAAAATCAATTATTTTTTATGGAAGATACAGAAGATGTAAAGAGAATTCGTATGAAAAATGTAACTTGCATTAAAGAATATGTGGATCAATTTTCTGACATAGAAAATATATCAGATATAGTAGAAGATCAAAATATTAATAGTAAAAATATAAAAATGGTAATAGGAGTATGTGATTATGATGCTATAGTTATGTCGTCTAGGGAAGGGAAATGTTTAGTTGCCGAAGAAGCAATTTTAAGCTATTTATCAAAAAGTCAAAATATAAAATGCAAGGTGGTTAATATAGTTGACTTTTTAGTAAATATTAAAATTGACTGTGAAGAATTTATACAATACATAACCAGATTAGTTGATTTTACTTTTGAAGATTTTATTACAAAAAAAGGAGTAGAATATATAGCAGATAGCGTATACTTAGGATTTGATTATAATCAAAATCTAATAAATCAATGGGTCACTTTTTTAGGTATGGCGGATCAATTGAATGAAGAATACAAAACTGTCTTTGTCTGCACATTAGGAAGAATTTGTAAGGAATTGAATTATAAGTACAAAGATAAAAATAATCCAATTTGGAAGATTTTATTGTATCATGTGTGGTCTTGGTTTTATTACAATGAAAGTGAGTCTGAAGATATTTGAAATAATGTGGGTGGAGGATGAGGAAAATGGTGAGTAACCTGCCATGTGATTTAGATATTGCAAACCATACTGATACTATACTTTCTTCTACAGGTAGCATTAGTATAGCTGTATTCCACATCACATGTGCTGTATTAGGAACTATGAAGAAATAAGCTATATAACTTTTAAATATGAAATTTTGTTAATATCAGGATATTTGATATCATCAGGTTTTCTCAAGCGGATCATTATATGCTTCAAGACATAAAAATTCTTGACAAAACAGGTTTTGTATCATATTATGATTAATAGAAAAAGTAACTTGTTTGCAGGAGATTTGAAAATTTAAGAATAAAGCAGTTAATTATGTATAATAATTAATATATGTCGGGTATGAGACTTGAAACCATGCCGAGTGTAGAGTAAACTACTAAAAACCTTGGGAGGGATGGGAAACTGTCCCTCTTTTTGTATGGGAAGGAAGTATATGTGTACAATATCATTTAAGGAAAGGGTTAGGGATGTTGCTATTAAGAATGCACCTGTATATGAGAATGTTTTTATGAAGTATGAGTACCTTATATGTTCAGAAGCATTTGCAAATGGTTGTCATATTATAAAGGCTGACAAAGGGAACTATTTGCATCTGCTGGGTATACATACAGCTTTAAAGCCTGGTGATTTTTTTGATAAGTGTATTGCCAGTGGAGAAGAACAGCTGACAGAAGATGATTTTGACTTTAATAAACTTGGCAGGTCTGAAAAATCTGTCAAAGGTTCTGTCAGACAGAAAATAACTGCTCTGCCGAAAATGTTGGATTTATTCCATCAGAAATTACTGGCAGAGGATGGGTTTAAGAAGAATGAAGTGGAGTGTGCCTTTGCTACCACAGACAATATCTTCACATTAGGGTTTGCAAGTTCAGGAAGACCTAAATCCTTATTAAAGGGCAATGAACTGGATAAAAATAAGCAAAAAGATGTAGATTTGATTTTCAGAAAGGCACGGGGCAGTAGCTCTAAGTATAAAGAACTGATATATGGGAATAAAGAATATGCTATAAAATATAAGGATTCCATAAAAGATTTTGTAGAACCAGGCTTTTTTAAGGGTTAAATAGCAGAACTTGGCTTTTGGTAGTTTTACGACAGAAGTGCGTGAAAATTAACAGGTATATGTATAATGATGCAAGTAATAAAAATTGCTGGTCTTTAAATAAAGTGTATAAATAAAAGAGAGGATTTCTTCCTCTCCTTTTTAGTTTTCATGTGCATAACTATTGTTGTTATTGTTGCAAGAGATTATTTACATAAGAAGAAAAGCCAAGGAAAAGTGAAAGAAAAAGAAGATTGTGTCCATACTGGGAATATCAGAATTTCTGTATAAGTTTTTTATAAAATCTTATAAATCCGATATTTTGCAAATGCTTGTATGAAAATTCTGACACTTCCATTATATTACTATACCATACTTTATGTACTGTTATGATGTATCTGGCAACACTATATAGCTGGTTTTAGCATTAGGCATTCCAGTTTATGTTTATAACTAAAACATAAAAATATCTTAAATGGGCTTTTAAAGACATCAGATTATGTATGGTTACATATGCCTTTCCATGCCATAGTATTCCAATGCTGAAGCTGTCATGCATATGCCTTATATCAATACAGGGTCGCCTGTATTCCCATCTCCCTGTAGTTCTTTCTGCTGCCCTTAATGACTTCATGTAGGTATATGTGCCTGCCTTGTCTGGTTTCTGCTTTGCCAGCATATGTACAATGTTTCCCATTTTGAAATGTAAATCCATGATGAAAATACAATATATGACAGTTTGGAGTTAATGGATGGCAGCAGTTATATAATTTGTATCATTAAGGTGGTGGTACAAATTACTGTCTGTCCTTCTCCTTTTCCTTCTATGATTTATTACATTGTTTTTTGTTATCTGTCTAAAGTTTTATCATATTTTTCAACTTTTTCTGCAAACTTAGCATAAGCAGCCTTATTCCAGTGGTAGCCATCACCTGCAGAGTATTTTGTTTTCAGATATCCTTCAGGATCTGTTAAAAAGCCTGTGTAATTAAAATAGTCTGTGCCTGTCTGTTTTGCCAGTTTTTTCATCTTTCTGTTAACCCTAGGTATTTTACGGAACCCAGGCTGGAATGCCTTTTTAGCCCTTGATACAGGAGGTATGGCACAGAGGACAATACTGGTCTTTGGGCAGGCATCCTGTACTGACTGTATTATGTGTTTAAAATCTGCAATTATATCTTTTTGTTGTGTACCAAGGATGCTGTTCATGCCAAGCATCAGATAAATGCGGTATGGTTTTTCAGAAATTAGTTTTTGCAGTCCTGTCTGTCCATGAAATATTCTCTGTGTATAGAAAGTATTTGTCTTAAGCCCCCCTTGCTGCCACTATTTTTTTAATACCGCCAATGTGCATTGCAGGGAAAGCACAGCCCATTCCATATGTGATGGAGTCACCTGCAAAAATTGTTTTACGGCTGTAGGTTTTAGTCTTTATATGTACAGTCCTGGAAGCCTTGCTGTCTTGGGAAGATTTTTTCTTTTTGCTGCAGCTCTGACGAGTAAATATAT
>DKXQ01000078.1:2856-3238 GCA_002493085.1 Lachnoclostridium sp. UBA7122 | reverse complement strand
AGAAGTTGGTGCTGAAAATATGTATTTTGAGGAAAGCGGCGCATATACAGGTGAAGTTTCAGCAGCAATGCTTGTAGATGCAGGTGTTAAATATGTTATTATCGGACATTCAGAACGCCGTGATTACTTCAAAGAGTGTGACTGCCTGTTAAATAAAAAAGTTAAAAAGGCATTTGAAGCAGGACTTACACCAATCCTTTGCTGCGGTGAATCATTAGAGCAGAGGGAAATGGGCGTAACTATGGACTGGATACGCCTCCAGATTAAGTCGGACCTTTCAGGAATAACAGCAGACCAGGTTAAAAGCCTTGTTATAGCATATGAGCCAATCTGGGCTATCGGCACAGGCAAAACAGCCACAGCAGACCAGGCACAGGAAGTA
>DKXQ01000078.1:2268-2519 GCA_002493085.1 Lachnoclostridium sp. UBA7122 | reverse complement strand
GCAGACCAGGCACAGGAAGTATGCAAGGGAATACGTGACCTTATAGCTGAAATTTATGACGAAGAAACAGCAGAAGCAGTACGTATCCAGTACGGTGGTTCAATGAATGCAGGAAACGCAAAAGAATTACTTGCAAAACCTGATATTGACGGAGGTCTTATCGGTGGTGCTTCACTTAAAAAAGATTTTGGCGAAATTGTCAATGCTTAAAGCTAGGTTTTTTGCAGAAATCTGATACTTCATAAATGTGA
>DKXQ01000078.1:0-2197 GCA_002493085.1 Lachnoclostridium sp. UBA7122 | reverse complement strand
ATAAAAATCATGCGTTTACCGTGCAACAGGTAAAACCAGTGCTTGTCAGTTACATAGGAACATATTATAATAGAAACAAAAAATATGAAAGTTTTGATTAAACATAGTTTTTTGTTCTATTATAAATAAGAAATTAAATTGAAAGGAATGATATAATATGGATATGCCATCACCACCCAGGCAGCCAACACATGAAGAAATACAAGCAATTGAACGATTTAGGGAAAAAGTGGATAAGCTTTCAATGCTTAAAGCCAGGTTTTTTGCAAAAATCTGATACTTCATAAATGTGATAAAATGGGGGTATCAAGGGAAATGGATTCCTTTGATACCTCTTTTTGGTGTCTTAGGAATTGACTAAACTATCATAAATATATATCATAATATCAGAAAAGATAAATTTCAAAAACTATCATACATCAGAAACTATCATATATGCAGTTTTATGGGAACTATCATACAACTATCATAATTGGAGGAGGATATTATTGAAGACAAGAAAGAGTAATGGAGAAGGTTCATGTAGAAAAATAGGTCCAGGAAAGTATGAATGTGTTATACAATCTAATCTTATCAATCCTAAAACACTTAAACCCAAAAGATTTATGAGGAGGGGTGCAACAGAGAAAGAAGCACGCTTGGCTGCTATCATGGCTATGCAGGCATGGGAGAAAGAATACAAAAATAATGGAAACGATATAAATTTTAAGAAAACCAGACTATTTGGAGAATACATGACTGAATATATGGAGAGCAAAGTCAAATGAATAATTACAGATAGTGCTTATTATTCCTATTATAGTATGCAAAGATATTTCCATTCATATATAATATCAAAGTTTCAGCTGCAAAATTTATCTGTAAAAGCATTTCAGGATTACTACGATGAGATTACACAAAAATACAGTAAAAAAAACATGTTTCCTTCCTGTACAGTTATGCCGAAGGTTATGTAAGGACTTAGTAAACCGGTCTCTGATACCAGAGGATTATGCATCACAGGCAATGCCAAAGAAAGAAGTAATTGACGAATACAATAAAGAAAGGCAGGAAGAGGAAGAACAGAAGAAAAAGGTATTCTCAAGAGAAGATATCATTAAGTTTTATGATGAATGGAAAAGTCATTTGCACAATAGCCAATATGATGTTGTTGCAGTTTTTCTGTTAGAAACAGGATTAAGAGCACAGGAATTTGCAGCATTACAGAACTCTGATATTGATTTAGAGAAAAACATCATAACAATTAAAAGGGCAGTAGGAAAACGATTTGTGGATGAAGATGGTGGGAAAGTAGAAGAATATCTTAAAGTCCCGAAAAATAAGAAGCAGAGGATTATTTATTTATCTGACATTGCGAAGGAATGTATAGCTGATATGCAAAGAAGGACTTCAACATATTGTAAGGAGAATAAAGATGATTTACTTTATCCTGTATTTAGAAAACCATATAGGGCAAGAAGCAATTCAACAATGGAAATTGGATTTAAAACATTATGTAATGTCTTAAATATTGACAGAGGAGTACAGCAGGGGAAGAATGGTATTAAAGGTTTATGTCTGCATAGTCTCCGACATACATTTATCACATATGCAAATACAGCAAGTGGGAATAATTCTCTTGTGGTGTCTATGATGGCTGGTCATCAGCAGTGGGTAAATGAAAATATTTATACACATGAAAATATTGAAGCAATGGCATAAATCCAAACTCCAGGTAAATTATTTATTGATGATGCAAAGCCAAAGCATTCCATTGAAATTGATGATAAAGATTATCAGGAATTTTTAGAGTTTAAGAAATGGAAAGAACAGCAAGGAAAGAAAAATTGAAAAAGATATTATAAATTCATCATTTAGACTGGCAAGATGCTATGTTATACTGATGATGTCTGAGGAAAAGAAGGCCAGAGAGTGTCTGGAAAGGATGGTATACAAGTATGAGTATTTTTAGGTGATTTAGAATCAGATATAGGTAATGAAATAATCCTATTTTTGCAAAAAATCTTTCCACCTGTGCGGTTGTAAACTNNAGGATGTGGATTACCAATTGATACTACCAGGAGGAATGACAGGCTTGATGAATGTTCACTAGATATTGATGGGAATATTTGTATATATGACAGATTGGAAACAGAAGGTGTATTGCTATTATATGAACATATTGGAAGTATTTTTTATACTGATAATAAATACATTA
>DKXQ01000102.1 GCA_002493085.1 Lachnoclostridium sp. UBA7122 | reverse complement strand
CCCAAAAATTGTAAAGTGGTGTTTTTTATATATAAGAGAAAAATTTAATCTGGCTTTAAACTAAATACCTTTGCACCAATTCCATTACCCGCAAGCATTACCAGAATATAACCAAATGATTTTATGCTGTACTGCCCGGCTAAGTTAAAATAAAACATATTGGCTACAGAGTGTTCAAAGCCAGACAATATAAATATCATTACTGGCGCTATTACAAATAAAATATTTTTAGATTTATTGAAGTTGTCTATTGCAAGAAACATCATAATCCCACAAAATACTGACAATAAAAAAACACTGGACATGCTTTTATCTAATTTATTGCTGGCAAGTTCTGTGCTGCTTATATTTAGATGTGCTGCTTTAGACATAAATGCTGCAATAAATGTTCCTATAAAATTTCCAGCTATTATAAACAGCATATCTGGAAGTTCCGTGATTTGCTTTACAAACCCAATCTTTCCTGTATATAGATAAAATCCCTGTGTTACGATTGTTAATAGTCCAAAAGAAAATAACAGTGAGCCTATAATTTTATCTTCCACTGATAAGTATACAATTCCACCTATTCCAATCATAAATCCTGCATAAACTGATTTAATAACTAACTGTACTTTACCCATAGTTTCCTTTCCTCCAGGCTTACTCCTGTGTTGTTTTGATATTACTATTAAATTGTATCATACTATGTTAAAAATTACCATATATTACTGCAAAAGCATTAAATACTATTTTTTCCTGCCACTTGTAGTTTTGTATATTTTTTCGTATACTATTAAATAACAAGAATATGGAAAGGTATATTAATATGAGTATTATAGGAGTAAAAAAAGAAAAATGTGTTGGTTGTAATGCATGTGTAAGAGTATGTCCGGCGGGTGATGCTAATATAGCACAGATTGATGAAAATGAAAACCTTACTATTGTAATTAATGATAGTAAATGTATTAAATGCGGTGCATGTATTAGTGCATGTTCCCATAGTGCACGCTATTTTGAAGATGATATTGAAAAATTTCTTGCTGATTTAAAATCAGGGCAGGAAATTGTTATTATTGCTGCACCATCAATTAAAATTGCCTTTGATGGAAACTGGCGGCATGCACTGCAGTGGCTGCGTAACAATGGGGTAAAAAATATATATGATGTCAGTTATGGAGCTGATATATGCACATGGGCACATCTGCGCTACCTTGAGCAACATCCTGGTGCGAAACTGATTTCACAGCCATGTGCTGCCGTTGTAAACTACATTCAGCGCCATAAACCTGAACTTATTCCACATCTGTCACCTGTCCAGAGCCCTATGATGTGCATTGCAATTTATATACGTAAAGTATTAGGCTTTACTGGAAAAATTGCTGCCCTCTCTCCATGTATTGCTAAAATTGATGAGTTCCGTGAAACTAAAGATATAATCAATTACAATGTTACTATGGACCATTTAAGGGAATATTTTAAAGAAAATAAAATAAACCTTCCATCTATTAAAGTTTACAGTGAATTTGAATTTGATGAACACCAGGGGTTAGAGGGCGCTATTTATCCAAAGCCGGGCGGGCTTATGAAAAACCTTCTTATCCATTCCCCTGAGATGGATATTGTAACTTCTGAAGGAACAGATAAACTGTACAAAGATTTGATAACATACAGCACTGAACAGGAAAAATGGCTTCCCACAGTTTTTGATGTATTAAACTGTGAAAATGGCTGCAACGGAGGGCCTGCTACCGGGGTAAACTATGATTGTTTCTCTATGAATAATATTATGCATGATGTAGAACGCTATGCAAGAAAAATAAGAAAAGCTAATACTACTAAAAGAGGAATAGATAAACAGTTTGCTGAATTTGATAAAAAGCTGGATATTAATGATTTCTTACGTACATATAAACCAATGAGAGATGATTCTGATAAAATAACTGAAGCAGATATTGAGAAAGCATATGCACTGCTTGATAAGCATACTGATATGGAGAAACATTTTGACTGCCATTCATGTGGATTTAAATCTTGCAGGGATATGGCTATTGCTATTGCAAAAGGCCTTAATGAAAAAGAAAACTGCCACCAGTATATGATGAAGTCAATACGCAATGAACGCCAGAAAGTAACTGCTGTTAATAACGAAGTTCTGAATATAAATAATGACCTTGTAGAGACTGTCAGGACACTTACAGATAATGTTGCAAAGGTCAAGGAGGAAACAAGCATTATACGTGAGCTTGGTAAGACAAGCAGCAGTGATATGGCTGATGTAGCTAAATATATGAATAACCTGAAAATACTTAATGAAAGTATATCTGTTTCACTGGAACATATTAACTCCAGTGTTAAACAGTACAATATTATGACACAGGATGTTGAGAAAATATCTGGAAAAATTAACCTTCTTTCACTTAATGCAGCAATTGAAGCAGCAAGGGCAGGTGAGGCTGGAAGAGGTTTTTCTGTTGTCGCATCCAATATACGCGGACTGTCTGAAAGCTCAAGGGCTTCTGTAAGCACTGCAAAGGAAAATGATGAGTCTGTCCACACTGCTATCAGTGAAGTAAATAGTGTAATACAGAAATTTAGCAGTACAGTTACTGAACTTTTAAATGCAGTACAGTCCTCAATTGAAAACGTCAATAAAACTTCTGAAAAAAGTATACTTATAGAAGAATCTATAAATACTGTTTCCCAGATTGCCGGACATGTACAGGGAGTGATAGAGCAGACAAACAATATTTTACATTAGGTTCTGGATAAATAATAAATAATACACCAGAAGAACACATGGCAGAAAAATCTGTATTATACGTTCTTCTGGTCTGTCTGGAATCTTCTTTATCTTTTACATATATACACCATATAAGCTGCATACATAAGAAGCATAACTATGCCTTCGCCTCTTTCAATCTTATGTTTTGACCATGAAAATATCCACACAGCTATACTCATTGCTACAAGTATTACTGCATCAATAAAGTTCTCCATTGAAAATCCAATAGGTGATATCGCTGATGCTATTCCCAGTACAAATAACACGTTAAATATATTTGAACCAATCACGTTGCCAAAGGCGAGGTCTGCTTCATTTTTCTTTGCAGCAACTACTGATGTGACAAGTTCTGGAAGGCTTGTTCCCATTGCAACTATAGTCAGGCCTATAAGGTTATCACTTAGTTTAAACATATGTGCAATCTTTGTAGCAGAGTCTACAACAACATCTCCGCCAACGATAATTGCAGCAGCTCCGCCAGCTATATAAAATATACATTTCCATACAGGAATTATCTCATATCCGTCTTCTTCCTGCTGCCCTGAAGTTCTTGCTTTTTTAGCAGAACTTACCATCCAGTATAAAAATGCTATAAATATTATTAATAAAATAATGCCATCCATATGCCCTAATGCCATTCCTGCAAGACCAAGGACAAGCATAATAACTGATACAGCCATTGAAAATGGAAACTCTTTTTTCAATGTTCCTGAATCAACGGCAAGCGGGGAAAAAAGTGCACAGAAACCACATACCATCATAAGGTTGAATATATTTGAACCAACAGCATTGCTTATAGCCAGCCCGTTGCTGCCTGCTATAGATGCATTAATGCTTACAGAACATTCTGGAAGGCTTGTTCCCATTGCAACTATAGTCATACCTATTATCAATGATGGGACTCTCAGTCTTTTTGCAATACTAGAGCTGCCTTCTACAAAGAAGTCAGCCCCCTTAATTAGTAAAATAAAACCAGCAGCTAAAAAAACATAAACCATAACAATTTCCTTTCTTACAGATACGCTGTGCATTTGTCTTGCGCAGCAAAGTTGCAGATAAAACATTGGCTGGAGAGATGTCCGCTCCAGCCGTATCTTATATGTACAATTTAAGCTACTATATATGATATTGAATTCTTTCCTTTTGTTCCAAATTTATCAAATGCCCTTACCATATATTCATAGCTTATGCCTTGTATAGCCTCATAATCTGTATAACTTATACTTTTATTCTTTTTAGTCGTTTTTATGCACATCCATTTGCTTGTTCCTGCAATTCTCCGGAAAATTTTATAGTATGACGCTTTGTCCAGTTTTTTCCAGTCTATTTTAATTCCTCCATCTGGATTTTTTATAATGCTTTTTATACTGCTCTCACCATTTTCAGACCACAGAGTATACACTTTTGTTTTTTCATCAGCTATATACTTTACTTTACCGCTGAAATAATTGTCTGACTGGAATTTTACATTCCATCTGTCAAGCATTATCCCTTTTGTACGCATCACTTTTAACAATTTAGATTTATATGCAGGAAATACTTTAACAGTAAGGGACATATCATCAAATTTTGACTTTACAGAAGATGTTATATCTGTATATCCATCTTCACCTACAAGCTTTATATTTGTTTCAGATTTTGGAGCACTGGCGTATTTAAGGGCATAACAGATATTTGCAGCAGCATCTCTTCCCAGCTCGTTATAGCCAAGCTGTGTATAGTGCACAGAAGGATGTACATCAGCCACCTGTGAAGGCATTTTTACATCTTGCTTTTTCATTTTACTAACTTCAAGAAATTTTTCTGCAGTTGCATATCTGGATTTAAAGTATCCATCTACGCCTTCATCTGTTACCCATTCTTCAGCAATATGGCTTGCAAGATAAATATCCTTAAACTCATCTTTGGAAGAGTTGCACATGTAGTATTGTGCTTTTCTTGGTCCTGTCATATAGAGGTCAGAGCTGTCTGTTGCCCTGTTGTGTGCCCTGACCATAAGTATTCCTGCAAATTCCATATCTTTATTTACATGTTCGTATTTATGTCCTCTGCCACTGCCTGTTTCTTCTTTTAGCTTTTTATGCATAGCCATAAAATTATCCAGGTACTTTTTAGCGCCCATTTCATTATCAGACTCTCCCTGAAGCCAGAAATACCCTTTATGGCTTAATTTATAATGGCCTGCTTCAATTTCTTTATTTAGAAGCTGCTCGCATGTTTTATATAAAGTTACTGCCTGCCAGAAATTGTTATTACTCCGTTCTTCTCCTGGCAGCCATGTATTAATAGAGCTTCCACTGTGGGCAGCATTGACAAGCCAGACTTTTTCATCTGTTTTCTTTACCCATTCCCTGGCAAGTGCGCCATCTGCACCCATCTTGCCAGTTGCCGTCTCTGCATCTGTCAGGTTATTAGTACGCCTCCACTCTTTTTCACTGCTGTTATCTGTCAGGCTGTCAGGTACATATTCGTCTGTATTCCATATAGACAGTTTAGGGGCAGCAGTTTTAAAACAGCCGTTTGTCAGCGAGTGGCTGGACGTTGATGGCCCATATGTACTATAAACTTTGCCCTGTTTATTGACAATATATTCATTCTGGTAATCATAAAGATTACCAGTTTTATCCGGGCTTCCCTCCATATTGCTCTGGCCTATAAGCAACAGAAGGCTTATTTTGGCTTTTTTAACTTTTACATTAATCTGTTTACCATTCTCAAGTTCAACAACAGCTTTGCCACAGCCTGTTGCAATAACTTTCTTTTTATCATCTGCTGCAGCTGTAAGCACTGCTGTATCTTCTTCACCTGTTTTTACATCATATGATTTGACAGAAATGGTTCTAATCTCTTTAACTTCTTTATTAAAAGTATGCCTGTCATCATATTTTAATACCAGTTTGGAATCAGTATCATTTATGTTTTTTTTAGCCTGTGCATTATTTGGAACCAGTATACAGAGCCCAGCCAGTATGCACAAAGCAGCCAGACCTTTACATATCTTTTTCATATAACACTTCCACATTATTTTTAGTACAATTCTATATTACTATTTTGATACAATGTTTACTATACGCCCTGGAACATATATTTCTTTTATAATATTTCCTGAAAGCCTGCTGCCGAGAGCGTCTTTTGCCTTTGTAAGCACAGATTCCTTGTCCTCATCTTTGGTGATTAAAATTGTAACTTTAGTTTTACCATTAATCTGCACAGCAATTTCTATTGTAGATTCTACAGTCTTAGCCTCATCATATACAGGCCATGTATTCTGGTAAACCCTGCCACTGCCTCCTGTAATTTCCCAGAGTTCTTCTGTTATATGCGGGGCAACAGGATTAAGCAGGGTTATAAGTGTCTGGTATTCACCTTTTGTAACCGCATCTTTTTTATAAAAATCATTAATAAGTGACATCATTGCTGCAATCGCTGTATTAAATTTAAGGTTTTCAAAATCGCTGCTGACTTTTTTAATGGTCTGGTGCATCTTTATCTCCATATCAGCAGAGTAGCCTTCTTCACCAGTCATTATTGTCTGGAGTTTCCACACCCTTTCAAGGAAGCGGCGGCATCCTTTTACACCATCATCAGACCATGATGCACTTAAGTCAAATGCGCCTATAAACATCTCATAAGTGCGCAGGGTATCTGCACCATAGTCCCTTACAATATCATCCGGATTGACTACATTGCCGCGGGATTTGCTCATCTTCTCGCCATTGCTTCCAAGAATCATGCCATGTGAAGTACGTTTCTGGTATGGTTCTGGTGTAGGTACTGCTTTCTGGTCATAGAGGAACTTATGCCAGAAACGTGAATAAAGCAAGTGCAGTGTAGTATGCTCCATGCCGCCATTATACCAGTCTACAGGCATCCAGTAGCTAAGAGCTTCAGGACTTGCAAGACATTCTTTATTATCCGGGTCTGTATATCTTAAGAAATACCATGAAGAACCAGCCCACTGTGGCATTGTATCTGTCTCACGTTTTGCCGGTCCGCCGCAGCAAGGACATGTTGTATTTACCCAGTCTGTCATTGCTGCAAGAGGTGATTCGCCATTATCTGAAGGCATATAGCTCTTTACTTCTGGAAGCAGCAGCGGAAGCTCACTTTCATCAAGTGGTACATATCCACATTTTTCACAATGTACTATAGGAATTGGTTCTCCCCAGTACCTCTGTCTTGAAAATACCCAGTCACGCAGCTTATAGTTTACCTTGCGGCTGCCTATGCCCTTTTCTGTAAGAAAGTCTTTGACTTTCTCTTTTGCTTCTTCTACAGACAGTCCTGTAAGGAAACCAGAGTTTATCATCTTTCCAGTTGCAACATCTGTAAATGCAGCAGCATCAATATCTGCATGTCCTGACATGCCTTCTACAACCTGTACCATAGGCAGGTTAAACTTCTTTGCAAACTCCCAGTCCCTGGTATCGTGTGCAGGAACTGCCATAATTGCACCTGTACCATATGTCATAAGTACATAGTCTGATATCCAGACAGGAATTTCGGTATCGTTTATTGGATTTATAGCCATAATTCCATCCAGTACAACACCTGTTTTGTCTTTTGCAAGTTCAGTACGTTCAAAATCAGACTTTTTAGCAGCCATTTCACGGTATTTAACTACATCATCCCAGTTCTTTATTTCATCCCTGTATTTACTAACAAGCGGATGTTCTGGTGAAACAACCATATATGTTGCACCAAACAGCGTATCAGGGCGTGTTGTATATACACGCAGTATTTCGTCTTTATCTTTAAGTTTAAAGTCCACTTCCGCTCCCTCAGAGCGGCCAATCCAGTTTATCTGTGAAGTTTTAACACGTTCAATATAATCGACATCATTAAGGCCATCCAGAAGCTTGTCAGCATAATTTGTTATTTTAAGCATCCACTCACTTTTTACTTTGCGGACTACCTCTGAACCACAGCGTTCACATACACCGCCCGCAGCTTCTTCATTGGCAAGTCCTACTTTACATGATGGGCACCAGTTAATAGGCATCTCTTTTTTATAAGCAAGTCCTGCCTTAAAAAGCTTTAAGAAAATCCACTGTGTCCATTTATAGTATTCCGGGTCTGTTGTATTTATTTCCCTGTCCCAGTCAAATGAATATCCAAGAGACTGGAGCTGCCCTTTAAAACGTTTTACATTTTTTTCTGTAACTGTCTTTGGATGGATTTTGTTCTGTATTGCATAATTCTCTGTAGGAAGCCCGAATGCATCCCATCCCATCGGAAATAGTACATTATATCCCTGCATCCTGCGTTTGCGTGATACAATGTCTAATGCTGTATAAGGTCTTGGATGCCCTACATGCAGTCCCTGGCCTGATGGATATGGGAATTCGACAAGAGCATAAAATTTAGGCTTTGTATAGTCATTTTCTGTTTTAAATGCCTTCTCATCATCCCAGATTTTCTGCCATTTCTTTTCAACTGTATGGTGGTTGTACATGTCCACTCTAAACACCTCTTTCTATTTTAAGATAACTTGCCTAATAAGTCTGAAAAACCTGCTATAGTGCATAAAATTCCAGCAACTGCACCTGCTATTACATCTTTTGGAAAGTGCACTCCTGATATCACCCTTATTATAGCAAGTAAAAATCCCATTATATATATAGCTGTGCCAGGCACAGGATACACAAAGCTTACTGCACCTGCACACATAAATATTGAAAAAACATGCCTGCTTGGAAAACTTTTGCCGCATGTATCTTTTGGGATTAGCGGTTTAAAGCCATATTTTTCATATGGTCTCTTTGCATTATACTTTGCCCTGAATACAGTTAGTATAATAAAACCTGCTGCTGGCACTGCTATAATTCTTATAGCTCTTATATCCCGTAAAAATATAAGCTGTACAATAACAAAGATATAAGCTGAAGCCGCCAGATATGTCAGGACTTTGCCAGTTATATAAACTATTCTGGTTCCGTATTTTAAAGAACGGATATAATCCATAATTAAAATATACTGCTCTTTTGTCATGCTTTGTCTTCTGCTTCTTTAACCTGTATGCCAAGTTCTTCAAGCTGTATATCTTCAACTGTATCTGGTGCACTTGTCATAAGGCATGACGCATCCTTGACTTTTGGAAATGCTATTACATCACGTATATTGTCCTGTTTTGCCATAAGCATTACAAGGCGGTCAAACCCATATGCAAGCCCCGCATGTGGCGGTACGCCATACCTGAATGCATCCAGAAGGAATCCAAACTGCTCATGTGCCCTTTCTTCCGTAAAGCCTAGTGCTTTAAGCATCGTTTCCTGTACATCATCCTGATGGATACGCACAGAACCTCCTCCCAGTTCTGTACCATTAAGTACAATATCATATGCCCTTGCACGCACTTTTTCAGGAGAAGAGCCAATATATTGTATATCTTCCTCAAAAGGCATTGTAAACGGATGGTGCATTGCAAGATACCTGCCTTGTTCCTCTGAATATTCAAATTCAGGGAATTCTGTAACCCACAGGAATTTATATGAATCTTTATCAATAAGCCCAAGGCTTTCTGCCAGTTCAAGGCGCAGGTTTCCAAGCACATCATACACAACCTTATCCCTGTCAGCCGCAAACAGCAGTAAGTCTCCTGGCTTTCCATCCATTGCAGCTATAAGCGCTTTAAGCTCATCTTCCTGCATAAACTTTGCAAATGATGATTTATATGTCCCATCCTCATTAACTGAAAGCCATGCAAGCCCATTTGCACCAAAATCTTTTGCAGTTTTTACAAGTTCATCTATTTTCTTGCGTGACATGCCGCCCTGTCCTTCTGCATTAATGCCACGTACAGAACCGCCCGTACTGGCTGCCCTGGCAAATACCGCAAAACCGCAGTCTTTTACAACTTCTGTCACATTTTTTAGTTCCATGCCAAAGCGAAGGTCAGGCTTATCTGAACCAAACCTGTCCATTGCCTCCTGCCATGCCATACGCTGTATCGGAAGCTCTATATCAACGTCAAGTATTTCTTTAAATAACGTTTTAAGCAGCCTTTCATTGACATCCATAACATCATCTTCATCCACAAATGACAGTTCCATATCAATCTGTGTAAATTCAGGCTGTCTGTCAGCACGCAGGTCTTCATCACGGAAGCATCTTGCAATCTGGAAATACCTGTCATACCCTGAGCACATAAGAAGCTGCTTAAAAAGCTGCGGGGACTGTGGCAGTGCATAGAATGAACCTGGATGCACCCTGCTTGGTACAAGGTAGTCCCTTGCGCCCTCTGGTGTACTCTTTGTAAGCATTGGCGTTTCTATCTCAATAAATCCCTCATCTGTAAGAAACTTGCGTACAATTTGTGCAATCCTGCTCCGGAGCAGGATATTTTCCTGCAGGTCAGGACGCCTGAGGTCAAGATAACGGTATTTAAGCCTTAGTTCTTCCTTAGTTTTACTATTTCTTTCTATTGGAAAAGGCGGTGTATCTGACTCTGACAGTATCCGCAGTTCCTCTGCCCTTATTTCAATAGCACCTGTTGCAATATTTTCATTCACTGCACCAGAACGTGCTGTAACATTTCCCTTTACAGCTATTACAAACTCACTTCTAAGTTTTTCAGCCATGGCAAAATACTTTTTATCTATTCCGCCATCTTCAAATATAATCTGTAATATTCCGGAACGGTCACGCATGTCAACAAATATAATGCCGCCTTTATTGCGCTGCTTCTGCACCCATCCCATTACAGTAACTTCTCTTCCTATGTCCTTTTCACCAAGCTCTGCGCATCTGCATGTACGCTTTAAGCCTCTCATTGATTCAGCCATTATTCCCTCCAGTAAACTAATTTTTTGTACCTTAAAAAACCATACCTAATATAATATACCATAAGTCTGAATATATCAAGAAACATTACTAAAAAGTCTTATATCACTTTCTCAAAAAGTGCAAGCTGTTCCATCTGCAGTCCGCTGATATTATTTCTTAAACTGTATATTCCTTTAAATTTTCCATTATGTAATATCCTCTGGAATGATAAAAAAACATCCATATCATAATCAGCAAATTCATCTATCATTATCTGTACAGCAGAATCAAGGTCAAATGCTTTTCTGTAGCTTCTGTCACTTGTAAGTGCTGCAAATACGTCACATGTCCTAAGTATTCTTGCCATCCATGGTATTTCTTCTCCTTTTAAGCCGTCAGGATATCCTGTGCCATTATAATTCTCATGATGGTAAAATACAGCTTCCAGAATATTTTTACTGTAGCCGGCCTTATTTAAAATCTCATAGCTGTAAAGTGAATGTTGCCTGACATATTTCATACGCTCAATTACAAGCGTATCTTCTTCTGAAAAAATATACTGGTTAATCTTCATCTTTCCTATGTCATGCAGTACTCCTGCCACAGACAGGTCATCACAAAAACTTTTGCTCTCACCAAGCTCCTCTGCTATCATCACAGCAAGGCTGCTTACTTCGATTCCATGATACATCTCCTCAGACACTAAATTTTTAACATGGTCCGGAAGCGTATCACTTTCCATGATTTTTTTTATATAGTCTGCCATAAATACTCTTCTTTCTGCTAATCATCTTAAATCTGAGTTATCATTTTTAGTATAATAATAACTCAAATATCCTAAATTGGGTATAGAATTTTTATTTTTAATTGATTTCATTA
>DKXQ01000251.1:2689-9336 GCA_002493085.1 Lachnoclostridium sp. UBA7122 | reverse complement strand
ATAAAAATAAGCACATAGTTATAACTATTTATAAGTTTTATCACGCTGTTACTTAGCCCCATATAAATTTATCAGGTCTCTTCTGGAAATTCCAATGTAACACTTTTACAGTCTTTTGCTGCATAAGCATTTGGAAATACTTTTTTAACTTCTTTAATATAGTCCCCTGGCCTTAACAGTGACGGGCTGTAATGGGTAAGCCACATTTCTTTTACGTTAGCGTCTTTTGCCACTTTTGCAGCCTCAGAAAATGTCATATGCTTGTATTCAGCCGCTTTATCTATCTTACTGTCTTCCCCATACATCCCTTCACATATTAATAAATCGGCATTTTGGGCATTTTCAATTAGGCTTTGTGCTGGTCTTGTATCTGTACAATATGTAACTTTTATTCCTTTTCTTGCAGGACCTATAACCATATCTGGTGTATACATCCTGCCTTCATGCTCTATGCTTTCACCCTTTTGCAGACGGCTCCAGAGTTTTATGGGTACCTTATTTTCCTTCGCCCGCTCTGGATAAAACCGTCCTCCTCTTGGAACATTTATTGTATATCCATAACATATAATATTATGGTTTACCTTAAATGCCCTGATATTATAACCATTAACTTCTATATCTTCTTCCTTTCGGGAAAGTTCAATAAATTCTATCTTAAATGGCAGCCCTGGCGCAATTACCAGCAGTGATTCCACTACCTTTTGCAGGCCTTTAGGGCCAATCAGCGTAACAGGCTTTGTACGGTCTGAATTTCCCATAGACAGCAACAGACCAGGCAGACCGCTTATATGGTCACCATGGTAATGTGTAAAGCATATTGTATCTAAAGGATTGACACTCCAGCCTTTTTCTTTAATAGCTATCTGTGTTCCCTCACCGCAGTCAACCAGAAGGCTGCTGCCACCAAGCCTTGCCATAAGTGCAGTAAGCCAGCGCCCAGGCAGTGGCATCATGCCGCCTGTTCCAAGCAAACATAAATCTAACATTGTAGTTCCTCATTCCCGCAAATCCACATATTACAGACAGCTATTAAAAAACACCTGTATTACAGCTATAATAGCTATAATTCTGTAACATTAGTAATTTCAGGTGGAATTGCAAATTTTTTGACCATTTCGTCATAACACTCTTCACATATTACAAATGAATGTAAAGTAGTATCTTTTTTAGAAAAGTACCCCCACTGCTTCCTCGCTTCAAATGCATCTTCTAAAAGTATGTCATTCTCCATATGAAGCTGTCTTCCACACACATTACAGAATATTTTATTATCCATGCCAGTTCCTCCTTGGTTTATAAATAACCTGCCTGTATATACGGCACATTGTATTCTTTGCAGCCTTAGATTTATTATTTAGACTGGCTGTTATGGTTATAATATATTCTTTATGTGTGTTTGTATAGTGGAAATGCATGGCAGGCTTTTTTCAAGTTATAAGCTTTTTTCCATAATAACTGCATCTGCATATGGCTCTTTATAATATCCTTTTCTTCTTCCAATTTCTTTAAAATCCATATTTTTATAAAATTCCAGGGCAGGAATATTATCTTCCCTTACCTCAAGCATAATTCTCTTTACATTCATAGAAGAACAGCACAAAATGCACTCTGATAAAAGCTTCTGTGCTATATGGTTCCGCCTGTATTCATTTTTTACAGCAATATTACATAAATCCGCTGTTTCATATGATGTCACAACAGTACAGTATGCAATAACCTGGTTACTGCTTTTTGCCACCATATAAATATTCTCCTGGCGCATGCACGCCTTCTTATAACTTTCTATATCTGGATGTGACCCAAAAACCAGACTTTCGAGGGCAATGACCTCTTCTAAATCTTCCATGGCCATGCGGTGTATATTTATACTGGTTTTATATATAAGTTTTTCTATACGCTCACGTTCAGCCTGTGGTTTGCGCAAATAGAAAGGCCTGTGCCCTGCAGCGCTCTCATATCTGCCTTCACTATAGTATATAATTCCAAGTGCAGCAACAGAAGCGGCACTCTGTTTTGACATATAAGCAGGGGCAAATGAATAATCTGTCTTTATCTCTTCTTCTATAACTTTTTTGTATACATCTGCACCATCACCTAAAAACAGCACACTTTCTCCTGTTTGTGACAATTCAGACAAAATATCAGTTATATCTGCTGCCTTTTGGCCTATAATGCATGACAGATGTCCGTCTTCCATGCGGTATGCGGCTGTGTAGACCTGGTTTCTGCGGGCATCCATAAGAGGACATATTATGCCATTAAAACATGCAGCACGGTATGCAAGCCCGTCAAGTGAAGGTACTGGAATAACTGGTTTGTCCAGCGCAAAGCCAAGCCCTTTTGCTGTTGCTGAACCTATCCTTAAGCCGGTAAATGAACCAGGGCCTGCTGCAACAGCTATTGCAGTAATATCTGACAGTGGTATTTCTGACATCTGTACCACCATGTCAATCATAGGCAGCAGTGTCTGTGAATGTGTCTGTCTGTTATTTACAGTAAATTCTGCAATAATACTATTCTCATCTGCAACTGCCGCTGATACAGCTATTCCTGAACTGTCTATTGCTAATACTTTCATTGTGCTAACCAATCCCTTTCCAATCACTTGCCAGTATCTATATTTATGCGCCTGTAATTAAAACCTTTCTGCAAATCCTTTGATATACTGGCTCTTATGCAGTTTCCGGGAAGTATTTCTTTAATAAGTTCTGCCCATTCTATAAGACAGATGCCATCTCCATAAAAATAATCCTCATAACCAGTTCCATCCATTTCCTCTACACAGGCAATTCTGTAAACATCAAAATGATATAGCGGAATTCTTCCCGTTTCATAAACCTGGAGAATAGTAAATGTAGGACTGCTAATAGTTTCATCTATCCCAAGGCCCTTGCCAAATCCCTTTGCAAAAACAGTTTTGCCTGCACCCATATCACCATCAAGCAGGACAATGCTGCCAGGCTTACAGCATGACCCAAGTTCTTTTCCAGCCTCAAAAGTATCTTTCTCACAAAAACTTTCTATAATCCGGGTTCCCATAGCTGCTTAATCCTCTTTTCCCTCTGTTTCAGAAGCACTGTCATCTTCCTCTGGCTCATAATTTTTATATTTGTCCATCATATCTTTAATAAGGGCAGCAGCATCATCAAAATATCCATTGCACTGGCTTTTAGGAAAAATAAAAGCCCTTATTGGTGACATATAAAGATATATTGCATTTTTTGCCATCTTTCTTTTGCGTACTTCATGCCACTTTACAGATGCCGTCTGCTCTCCCTGTGAAATCTCTATTCCCTTTTCCGAAAGCTTGTAATGCAAAGAACCATTAATATTTTCATTCCTCTTAACCTGCACTCTGGCTTTACCATATAACATAACAGGCTGGATTACTGTAAATAAAAGCCCTATTACTATAAGTGCAATAAATGATGTGGTTTGCATATGTTTAAAATCAAGTGCACATATAACAAGGCTGCCAAAACTTATCACAAGACCAGCTATCCCTGAAAGCCCTGAATAAGCGTGGCGCATTGAAAATGCATAAAGTTCACTTGTAGTAAGCCTGATATCAAACTCTATTTCTTTCATAATTTATAATTCCTGTTTTTTACTACTGGATGATATTGTACAAAACTGTATATTTATAATCTGATATAGATAAATTGTAACAGAAAATCTTAAGTATGACAACTATTATTTGTTACATTGAAGAAGCATTATACTAAATGCACTGCTTTCGTCCTTTTTTAACAACTTATTCATAATATATTCATAAATATATGGTACATTTATACTAAAAAAGGTTGTAATTTTTGTAAAATTTGTTTAAAATAATTACTGTTCATGGTTATATAGAATATATACAGATTTATCAGGCATGCATATAAAACAGCCATCAATAGTAATTTAAAATACTGGTTCAGGATAATTGTCATTATAAACATTATAAAGGAAATGTTGTTTATGGATAAGTATAGGAAACATCTGGAAAGTGCGAAAAAACATGAAGCGGAAAGGTATGAGTTTATTAAGGAGCAGATACGTCCCCAGAGAAAAAGACATGTAATTAATTTTGTCAACAAAGTTTTTGAATTTATGGTGCTTGCATTAGTATTTGGCGGTGTTGCAGGCGTTGTGTTCTGGAATGTAAATAATGGATTAAACAGCAGTGCTTCTGTTCCAGGGCAGAATATGCCATCAGTGCAGCCAGAGCACACATCTGTAGTTTCTGAAAGCACAGCCCCTGAAAGTACAAGCGCAATATATACTGCACCTATAGAGAATATTAACAAAAAGGATATGGCAGTTATAGAAGAACAGAACAGGGCTTCTAAAAAACTTTCAGCCATTGGGGACCGGTTTGCATTGTCACTTGTCAATATCATTGATAAAAACAACAAAGAAGCCTGGTACCAGTCAGGCACCAGTAATTATGATACATCTGTAAGTGGCATGTTTTTTAAAAAGTCCAACCTGTATTATTACATTATTGCTGCAGCTGATATTGCCTGGCAGAAGTCATCTGCGGCAGAATTTGAAGATGGTGAAATAGTTGATGCAGATTTTATTTCATCTGACAGCAGTATAGGTATATCAGTGCTTTGTGTTGCAAAAAAGAATATAAGCAAAGAGAGGCGGGAAAAAATTGTAATACCTGATTTTGGCAGTACAATTAGTGTTTCTGCAGGCTCTAATGTAATAATTGCAGGTGCGCCTAATGGAGTCATGTATTCTGTTATGACAGGTAACATTATAAAATCTGGTATCAGTATGCCTATCACAGATAATGTAATCTCATTATTTTCTACAGATATTTTTTATACAGAAGGAGCTAATGGCATAGTCCTTAACACCAGAGGAAAAGTCATAGGCTTTATAACGGACTCTTATAAAAGTGCAACTGGCAAAAGTAATATAGGATTTATAGGCATTTCAAGCATTATAGATATTATCAACGGAATGGCAATAGGTACATCTGCCCCGCATCTTGGAATAGAGGGGTATGATGTAGATGAAAATACAGCCAGGACACACAATATAGATGAAGGTGTCTACCTGTCAGCAATATCCCCTGGCTCTCCTGCATATTCAGGTGGCATGAGGGTAGCAGATGTCATTAAGTTTATAGATGATAAAGAGGTGACTTCATTAACTGCACTTCACAATATACTGAAAAGTTATAATGCGGGAGATACCGTAATTGTAACATTCTCCCGCAAATCTGGCAAAAAAAACAATATTAAAAAATGCAGGATTGCACTTGAATAGTTTTAATGGCTAATATTGTCATCTTTTATTATCTGCACAAGTTTATGCCTGAAAGCTTTTTCAGTTATATTCTGGTCATGGAAAATTAAGCGGTTAAAGTCGAATTGTGTATCACAAATCATGTCCTTTGTAAATATATCAGGTTCCTTTCTGGTATATAAAGGCCAGAATATGTATATACAGCCATCAGAGCCTTCATGGCCTATGTGATTGTCCAAGGCAAACATTTCTGCAATACAGCGGTCAGCCATATATACGTGTGAATAATTTCCTATAACTTTAGCAAGCCGTGTTCCATTGACATAAAATGTATTCATATCATATCCATCTTTAAAACTGTTTTTATCATAATTACTGTCTGTTGCATCCAATCTCTGAGTAATTATTATAACAGGCAGTTTCCTGTCAGGATTGTTTATAAATTCTTTTGTTTTTTCATATCCGCTTGCATTAGTTATAAACTGTGCCATGCTGCTTAAGCGGTTTATATCTGCAAGCCCGACTTTATTAACAAGCTCCTGCAAAAATGATGGTTTGCTGAATGTGGAATGTCCAGCACCGCCTCTTGGCATATCACGTGAAGTCATATGGTAAAAGTGGAGCTGGCCATCATCAAGCAGTGCAGCTGATGAATGTATATGCCATAAAGTTCCAGCGGACTTACTGTCAATATAGCATATTTTCATGCAATAATAAAGTATTGCCGGTTCATATATAATTTTCAGGGAATATCCTGGAAGCTTGTTATGATATGACGAAATATCTTCTGGCATGTCCTCAAATACGGGATTTAACTTAAACCTTGCCCATCTGTATAATATAACAGAAGCACTGTTAAATTCTGACTTTAACATACGTGTTTCCTTGTGGAAAAAAGGAAGTTCAAGATGGAATAATATATTTGATTCAAGCCGTGCAAGTTTTGGTTTATGATATGTGTGTTCATCAGGGGGCATCTGTATATATCTGCATGCTTCTTCGATTTTTTCATTATGTACGATATTTTCATTCAGAAGTTTAATAATAAGATTGTAATTGACATGTGGACGGTCAAGTGTAAGAAGGCTGCGTATAAGCTTGCGCCTTGAGCATTTGTAAAACTGTTTGGCAATTTTTTTATTCTCATTAAATATTGCAATTATATCTGGATGAAGTTTCTCAGTATCGTCCATTTTAATCCTGAACTTGCTTTTAAGCATAAGCTCCCAGTTCCCCATCTTATAGTGGTTATATGAAAGCTGTTCAAATAGCTGTACTAATGACCAGTCACTTAATTCAAGATTGGCAAGTATACAGTTAAGCATACGTGAAAGTTCTTCACTTCCTTTCCAGAACTGGTCATCAGAAAGCAGGCTTTTATAACGCATATCATGTTCTAT
>DKXQ01000251.1:2205-2405 GCA_002493085.1 Lachnoclostridium sp. UBA7122 | reverse complement strand
ATCATGTTCTATTTCATGCCAGCCTTCAAAAAACACAGTCCGGAACTGTATCTCAAACGTTGTATCAATAGGGAGTTCCCAAAGTGGTTTCTTATAAAGTTTAAAATATTCCGCAGGATACTGGAATACCCCATTGATTTTCGTTGCCCTGAATTCATCAGCGTTAAATGAATTCTTTGACCATGTGTCAACCATCTGGA
>DKXQ01000251.1:1464-1908 GCA_002493085.1 Lachnoclostridium sp. UBA7122 | reverse complement strand
TGACCATGTGTCAACCATCTGGAACGTACTTTCCATAATGTTTCTGCAAATGCTTAAATCATCATAATAGTATAACACTACACGCAGGCCAAGTAAATCCTGCATCTTCTTAGGATTATCAACAGAACCATATTTCCCACGCTGAAGTTTTGCTGCAATTGATTCGACAGATTTAACTCTGGAAAATATGCGGAAGTACAGACCGCAGGATTGTAGTATTTCCTGTATTGCATCAGTAATATGTTCACATAATTCAGTTAGTTTCTCAAAATCTATCTCGTGTTCTATATAAGCCTCAAGGTCTTCTTTGGAAATATCATCTAAATTATACATTGCCTGGTCCTTTCTAAAGGTTCCGCACTATATTATAAAGTTTATTTACATATTATATCATATGTCCTGCTGAAAAACAATATTGTATTAAGAACATTTGAAAAATTGCCA
>DKXQ01000251.1:0-1170 GCA_002493085.1 Lachnoclostridium sp. UBA7122 | reverse complement strand
GCCATGCAATATACGTTTTGGCTGCTTTTAAATATTATAAGATAAAAAAATATGTTATTTGCCATTTTTTTACAAATAATTTCCCAGATAAAATTATACTATCTGTGATAAATTATGTAAAGCAGTTTCCCGGTTTTTTTAATAATAATCATAGTCATCACTATAATCATCATAGTAGTAATCATCTTCATCATAGTAATCATCTTCATAGTAATTATCATCACTATAGTCATTATAATTATAGTCATCACCATAAATAATGTTACCAATATATCTCAAGATTATTCCATCTATTGATTGTACGCCTATAAAACCACTTATTACATTACTGTCAACTCCTATGACTTCCCAAGAACCATTTTCTTTTTCAAGTGTCACTTCACCAGAAATTTTTATTTTTTGGCATTTTGCTCTTTCCTTTTTTATATTTTCTATTATTACCTTTAATGTACTTTTGGTTGTCACACTTTCATTATTATGTAATGTTGACAGGGCATCTTTCAGCCTGCTTAAATTAAATCCATCAATGGTCATTACTAAATCTTCAATGCTATCAACTAATTCTGCATTAGTAATAACCACCAATGCAGATGCGGTATCTCCATGCACAGAAATTGTTCTTACTTTATAAGACAAGCCTGCATTTATAGCATCTATAAAACTTTTTGCATATTGGTCTGGCATAAATCCTACATAATCTGTTAATATTTCCTGTTCTTTTTGTTCTATTTCTTTAAACATTTTTGTAACAGTTGCCTTACAAATCATTTTATCAGATTTAACATAAGAAAAAATACTACAAATTACTATAACTAATACTGTTAAAAATACTATAGGTTTAATATTTAAAAATCCTGTGTTCATATACACAGGAGGTTCTATTCTGTTAAGGTTGTCATATGGTTTTCTATTCTGATTTGAAAATATATTAATAGACTGTATATAGCTGTTTCTTGCACTGGCTTCTGTCTGATTTATTTCCAAATCTTCAAGTTTACTGCCACAAACTGGACAAAACTGCTGCCCACTGCTATTGGTGGTATATCCACATTGCCTGCACTTTTTCATCTTTTATCCTCCTAATATCACATAATCATAAAACAAAATATACTAATATAAATTTTCTACCATATTAATAAAAAAATCATTAAATTTTATAGTTATTAATAT
>DKXQ01000136.1 GCA_002493085.1 Lachnoclostridium sp. UBA7122 | reverse complement strand
ATGCTCGTCATACCGCAAAAAAGACATATCCATCTGGATATGCCCTTTAATCTGTGTGATTCAATTATTATAAATACTTCTCTGCTTCTTCCTCTGACAAGTTATAGTTTTTCATAATACCTGCTTTTATGTCATCATCACTATGACCAAAACTTCTTAAAGCATCAATAGCACCGAGAATTTTTCCTTCATCTATGCCATTCTGTCGCCATATCTGTTTTTGGTCTTGTATTATAGGTTCTAACAGTTCCATCAATGCACCACTCATATCACTATCTCCTCTCAATTTTTCAATAAGCATACTATTCACCTTTAAGGCTACTTCCAGTATAGAATCTGCGAGTTCTTTTTCATAATCATTTTTAAGCTTTGCAGTTTCAGTCAATAGCTTTTTCATATCAGGCATCTGCATCTTATTTGACAACGACTTAATCCATGTATGTCCTTTATCAGACAGTTCCCTTGTAACAATAATCTGTGTTGGGAATATTGAAATGCCATTATTAATATAGTATATCCCTTTGTAAGGCATTGTTATTTGTACATTCTTGCTTTTTAAAAGCTTGAAGAGTTCTATAGGTTTTGACTCCCTTATAATTGATACCGTAATATCTTCTGCTTCTCTTTCATTGACTGTTTTTCCAGCAGCTTTGTAAAGCCCTGCATATGCTTGTGTTTTATAAAAGGTATCAATATTCAGACTATCATCTGGAGATTTATACTCTATGATGTTATAGCCCTTGAATATCTTGCCTATTTCATTTGACAATGTGGCAACACTATCTTTCTTTATCACAAGAAGGTCTATCTGTAGTGGCTTTGTGTTCAAGTTATATTCTCTATAAAACTCTAACTTATTCTTGTCTTTTTTAAGCTCTAATTCCATAGCTGATACAAAAGCTGGATGCCACTGTATGTCTGTATCACGCATAAAATATCCGTCCTTTCCTAATACCCATTATATCATAGCTAGCGTCTTTATTCCAGCATATATAAGATAATTAATAATAGCTTTATGCTACACCAGCGGATTCTGTTCTTGACAAAGC
Source organism: Lachnoclostridium sp. UBA7122 (assembly GCA_002493085.1). GTDB lineage: Bacteria > Bacillota > Clostridia > Lachnospirales > Lachnospiraceae > Butyribacter. The sequence continues at coordinate 1,999 of DKXQ01000136.1, read as the reverse complement.
TGCCATTGCTCTTTTATATATGTCATCTGGCATATCTTCAAGATTGTCTATATGGTATCTTGCCTTTACTTCATCCGCCATTACTCCTGTCCTTGCGAGTTCCTTTTTAAGCATTTCCATTTGTGATGATGAAACTGAATGTACACTGTTACTGCTATTACTGTTATCTGTGCCTATGGCATAACCAGACAAAAACTCTCTCCTGCTGTTCCTGCTTATCTGCTGCATCTCTCAAACTTTCTTTGTCAATGTCAAAATCTGACTGATAATGTTGGACGTGATTTAGTACAATTTTCTCCATAAACTCTATAATATCCACGTTACTAAACTTCGCATTATCCTGAATAACTCTTACATACATCGTTTAACTGCTCCTTTCTTAATCTTTGCTTACAGGTAACATAAAAAGACAGTTTACCGTCATGTCTGGGACGATAGTGCAAGTTACATCCAGCACTATAATAATAAAAACTACATTCCTTTCTGTTTCCAACTATTATCAAAAGCATACAATATCTCTGCTATTTCAGTTAAAAATGTCAGTATTGCTTTAAGCATATTGATAGCTTTCAATAATAAAACTGGCAAAACAGTCTTAAAGAAATATTTTAAAAGTTCTAAGATATCTGATATCATTTTCTTTTTTCTTAGAATATTATAGATATTGCGAAAAAGTCCTGTTGTGTCAATAGTCTTTGTAGTTGCTTTCATGCTATTTCCTCCTTTAATTTTTTTATCAAAGCGAAAACGGATATAAAGGCATACGCAAGTATGCCTTTATATCCGTGTTAAATATTGTGAACCGCTATTTGGCAGTATATATCCAGAATTGTCAGAATTGTCGTAATTATCATCATTATCTGCCCATGCTGCTTCATAGTCAATATCCCAGTCACCACTTAGCCAATCTTCTTTGTACCACTTGTCAATTGATTTTTGGTCAAAATCTTCAATAGTCATACTTCCAGTAAATTTATTAATAAAAACTACATTAAGCAATATGTCCTCTTCCCCTTCTTTTACAAGAGATAAGTTGAATTCATAACACTCTTCACCGTTTTCATTAATTGCATTTTTGTCTATTAAACTAATTTCTGCATCAATGCCAAAAGGGTGTGCTGCCAGCCATTTATTAAAGATTTTTTTAGCTTCAGCTACTGTATATTCTGTTTCGTCATTAGATGTTTTATCTGAATTATCTATTTTTGGTGATTTAGTTTTCTTTGGTTCAGTTTTTTTTGATGCTTTTTTTGCTGGTTTAGCTTTTTGGTGAGTACTTTCATTTACTTCAAAAGTTTTTTCTATCAACACAGCTAAAGTTAGTACATTTTGTGGAACTTCATTAAATGCAAGATATGTTGCTTGAAATGTTTCGTTTTCTTCGTCAATAACAAACTGAATACGTGCTTTTACCGCAGCATCCATATATGTACAGTCACCTGTGAATTCAACAATATCCTGGTCTTCTTCACTTTTAAAATACTTCCAGCGGGGTGTAGAAAAAAAATCTGAAAATGCCTTTTCATAGGTAAGACTAGGATTATCTTCTCTATAGCCATCTTTAACCATAAGAACATATCTATTGTCAGAGTCAGTTTTATTTGTAATAACATCATCTAACTCTTTTTCTGCAGTTTCTATAGTACTAGCAGAACAAGCTGATAACATAAATGTCATGCCTGTTATGAACAGTATAAATTTTTTCCTTATTTTCATTTTCTTTCATTTCCTTAATAATTATTGATAAAATAAAGCCTGTCTATCTTTCTACATTTTACTTACATATTATATACTCTTGCGTGCTTGTTTAAGAGTTTTATAATATGTCCCTGGAATATATTCTAAATATTTACCTTCAAGTAGATGTTTTTGTGGTTCAATTTCTATTTTATCTCCACCTGATTTTCTTTCAAAGCTCCAGAGAATCTGTGATTTTTTACCAAACATAAGCTTTCCTTGAAAATCTTCTGGTTCATCCCATGCTTCTGAAAGCCATGTT
>DKXQ01000265.1:4299-5255 GCA_002493085.1 Lachnoclostridium sp. UBA7122 | reverse complement strand
AGATTTCCCGTAATGCGGTAAAGAAGCCCCCATTTGATTCCCATAATTCCGGCAAGGATAATATAACCGATCCCCATCAGGGCCATTGCCGCAAATGACATTTCGCCATTCACATAGCTTCTGATCGGCATTACAATGTGCCAGATACCAAATAGAAACGCGGCAATAAAATTAGCCTGCATAAATGGCTTTGTTTTAGAGAGCATTTTAAGAAACAGACCGCGAAAAACACCTTCCTCCATCCATACGTTGATAACATTGAACAGTACGCATAATAGAAAGAAACCAAAATCCGTATTTTTGATCTGCGAGCCGGTTAAAGAAAAACTGCTGATATAGATTTCCAAATGCGCAGGATTGCCTTGAAGAACTGAAATTGCCAATTCCAACCCAAACGAAACGGCAAAGCAAACGGTTCCCAATAACAAGCCTTTCAAAATACCGCTTACCAAGCCGTTTTTTTGAAATCCGATATCACCCCATGTAAGATTTACCTTTTTCAATACCAGCGCCAATAAGATAATCCCAACAACTTTATGGAGCACATTTTCTCCAATAGCTGTTTTGTCCGTTTCAATTAGAAAGTATTCCACAAACCTTACAGACAGGCAAAGCATGAAGATTATCATGCATAAATGATTCGGTTTGCATTTTATGTTTCTTTCCATATACAGTCCTCCAATCATCACCATTTTCTTTTTCATATGCGGCTTCCTGATAAACAGGAAGTTATCAAGTGAAAAGTTTTTTGTCTGATTTTTTATACAATAGAGCACTAACAAAAATTATGGTCGCTAATACAACAATGTTATATTGTATCGGCGCTAAATAACAAATATTAAAAGCTGCATGCATAATGGCAATCAGCAATATATTTCTGCATTGATAATAGGTTATTCCCAAAACAATGGAAACAAGTAATGTCCATATACAAAGGCAAACAATTTGTTCCATGC
>DKXQ01000265.1:4011-4218 GCA_002493085.1 Lachnoclostridium sp. UBA7122 | reverse complement strand
ATCACCATTTTCTTTTTCATATGCAGCTTCCTGACAAATAGGAAGTTATCAAGTGAAAAATTTTTTGCCTGATTTTTTATGCAATAAAGCAGCAACAAAAATTATGGTCGCTAACACAACAATGTTATATTGTATCGGTGCTAAATAACATATATTAAAAATTGCGTGCATAATGGCGATCAACAATATATTTCTGCATTGATAATA
>DKXQ01000265.1:2574-3954 GCA_002493085.1 Lachnoclostridium sp. UBA7122 | reverse complement strand
CCAAACGGCACCAACAAAAAGAACACTTTTGATTTTCTTAAAAGGAAGTCGTTCCAGCAGAAATCCTCTCCATGCTATTTCTTCAACAAACGCTGTTATCAGCAGGTATATACAGCTTGTTAACAGGGATAGTACTGTCGAATATGTATTTTTAAATACGTCGGTTTTCACTATGAACGAATAGCAACAAGAACCAAATATCCCTGCAGCCATACATATAACCCCTGTTAAAATATATTTGATTGTTATTTTTCCTGAAAACATTCGCATAAAGTATACCTTGATGTCCTTCTCGCAAATCAGCAGAAAAATAGCAGCCATAGTGGGAATACACACATATAAGTATTTTAAGTACAATAATCCATTGGGAATGATAATTCCGTTCTGTTCTAACAATGTAGGTACATAGCATATAAACGATAAAACATATACGGCAGAAACCCATAACGTGAGTTTCAACTTATTTGTGTATCCCGCCATCACAATTTCTCCTTGCAGTGCGAAAATCTTGCAGAAATTCCAGCTTCTCGTTCTCGGCAAATTCCCGATAAACTAGAATTTATCATATTGTGTACTTCATAGGGGTAAACCTAATTCCGTCTATTTCTTGTTCATCAGATTGCGGCTTAAATCCTATATGAAGATAAAATGGTTTACCATATGGTGACGAATTTAAAGTAATCTCCTGCGGTACTGGGTTATCTTTCAAAATATCTGATAAAAGATATTGGAAAATTGAAGTAGCTACACCTTGACGATGATATTCTTTCTTTGTGAACACCAAGTTGATATGTGTTCTGTTTGAACGCATACCTATAATTCCAATTATTTTCCCTTTATCAAATGCTGCATATATTGGACAGATACCTTGTTGACATTTTGAGATAAATTCAACATTTTCAACTATATCTCGCTTGAATGTGTCAATTCCCTCTGGTTTATAGTCTGGTGCTTCAAACTGTAAAAACACTTCTAATGCCAAAGCAAGGGCCTCCGTTACTTCATTGCTATGTATTTTTCGTATTTCATACATCTATTTTACCTCACAAATTCACTCGTTTCTCTTAAAACAACAGCCCACAGACCAAATCCATATACCTTGTAATTTGGGAGATTCCACTCAATCCAATCCTTTGTACGGTTCTCATCAAAAGGTTTGGGATAGTGTCACATAGTTTCTGGGTCTGAAAAGATTTCAAATAATGCCGGAAAATCCTCATAAGTCTATTTCGCGTTTCTCCTGTTATACCTTTTTACGCTATGTTCCTCAATAACATGAAAATTGTCAATCAACCTTATGAAAGAATACTGTCTGCTCCTTCATGGATATTTTTCCGACTTGCCAACCATATTCCATAAGCTCTTTCTTATATTTCAGGA
>DKXQ01000265.1:0-2265 GCA_002493085.1 Lachnoclostridium sp. UBA7122 | reverse complement strand
AATCTCCTCAAAGGTCAGCTGAAATGATTCCTTTTCGCTTTTCTGAACATATTCCCATAACATGTTGTATTTACTCATCGCCATTCTCCTCTCTAATGATTACAAAAATTCAGAACTTTCTGAATCTATATCCCGCTTTACAGAACCTAAAAAAACACGGTCACGAACATGATGATTCCTACCACAATGGCTGCTATGTTCATAATTATTATTTTCCTTTTAATTTTTTAGATTTTCCTTTTTCTATCACTATTGCTATAACTGATATTATTAAGAATAATCCTGTATAGTTTATAAACATGTCTTGATATGCTGAAGAAGCAAGTGGCTCTCTAAAACCAGTTAGCCAAATATAAAAGAAAGCAAGCGACATTGTTGGAATATATGTTACTATCATTCTAACAAATGTATTCTTAATAGGTAATTTTGTCGCCATTTTATAGGCTAGAACACCTATTAGAACTATCAATGCCCTATCTATTTCGTGCCAATTCCCATTAGGATCTGAATATGTTCCATTTATTAAATAAAGAACACTATTTACTAAAGTTGCTATTGTGTATATAACACAGTACATAAATACTGATTCTTTAAGCCATCCATTCCACATTTTTTTCATAACTACTTCTCCTCATTTAAAGTATTCTCAAAATCTATTATCCATTTTTCTAGTGAATTAACCAAATCTATTTGTTGTCTAAAAATTGCTTTCCCTGTGTCTGGAATATGTCCTCGCTCTAAAAACCTTACATCTAGTGTTTCTTTTAATTTTAAAATTTGATTTTTAATATTTGATATAATTTCCATCTGTTCTGTTTTATCTAAAAAGTTTAAATTCATAATAATTGAATTAAAATCTATAAAGATATTTAATTCTCGATTAGAAATTTCATTCATCAACTTTTTAAAATAAGCATTTCCTTTTTCAGTAATGGTATAAATTGCTTTATCAGGCATTTTTCCATTTTTTTCAGTATGACTTAAAATATATTCTTTTGTTTCTAATTGCACTACCTTTTTATAAATAGACTGTTCACTAATTCTTACCCATCTTGATATATGTCTATATTTTACATTTTTCTGAATATCGTATGCACTTTGTGGTTGTTGTTTAATCAGTCCTAATAATATTAAATCTATATTTGACATAATGCACCTCCTACTTAATATAATCTGTAATGCCTAATCTATTACCAAATGGATCTTCAAATTCTACTGCATTACCTGTTCCAATTTTAAATGGCTCGGAAAGAAAGTTTATGCCTTTTTCTTTTAGGTCTTTATATACTATGGAAACATTTTCTACTTCAAACCATATTGTGGGTTTTAAATCTTGAAATTTGTTTTTATCTTTTAAAATTATTGCAGGTTCTTCAGCACCTACTTTGTAGGCTACCATTCCTTTATCTGCAAAATCAAATTTCTTTTCAAGTCTTAAAACATTTTCATAGTAATTCTTTGCTTCTTCCATATTATCAACTGGAAGAAAATAATTGTCATATCTATTCATTCAAACACCCCTTTTAATGATATATATTATACTACTATATTTTATAGTATTTAGGTTAAAAAGTCAATGAGTAATGCTATTTCTTATTTACTTCGTTTCTAATTAGAATTTTTGATTTTTCGTCCCGTCAAAACTGTAATTTTTCCGCCATATCGTCCAGATCCTCCATATAGATCCTTCATCTGGATGTCCAGAAACAGGATGTCGATCTACCCATTGTAGCTTAACAGCTCTTCGCCACTGGAAAACATACGAAGGCTAATCTCCCGGTTCCTTATGCAAAACAAATCCGAGACCAATGTCCTCATATGATCAGACATGTGTTTTTCATCATCACAGATTGCAATACGGATCAATGCGCCACCTCCTCGCCATTATTCGTCAACGGCAAAAGAAAAACTTTTGCCGTTGCTATAGACTGATGTTTTATTATGGCCTACCCGAAATGCCAAAACAATTTCATTGCTGTGAGATGTTTATCCGTTGCCACGAAATGCTGTATAAAAATTCTATCAATCACTCAGAAAATTTTACCCAGGGCAGAATGCTGCCCTTACGCCCGCATCTGATCTATCAGAGATTGCTTTTTCTGCCTGCGAACCATCCAGACAGACAGGATCGCCTCCATGCCAAACAGCACAAGGAGGAACAGCCCCATTTGCAGGAACGGGAACTGATATGGGGCAACTGTACCGGCAAAGGATTTTTTACTTACTTCCGCACAGACTGCTACGGAAAGCGGCAGCCCCAGAATC
>DKXQ01000170.1 GCA_002493085.1 Lachnoclostridium sp. UBA7122 | reverse complement strand
CCCAGATAAAGTTACACTATCAAATAATCAGATTTATATCTCATATCAGAGTTTTTATATAAATATATTGTTGGGTTATCTAAAATTTTTATTATTTTAGGAAAATTTGTTATTCTGATTTCTTCTCTTTTATGCCTGGCAATTTCATGTAAATTTGAAACTAATATATTTCTTGTATATAGTGAATTCCAACCAGAAATGCCATTATATCCAAAATACGAAAATCCTAACAGGTGGCAAAACTGGTCATTATCAAATACTAAATGGATAATTTCGCCATTACCGAGTATATAAATATATGCTTTTGATGCCAGATTATCAGTATAAAATTCCTCTAAAACCTGTGTTCTCAGTCTGTTTGCGAACAATCTGTTTTCATTTATCAAATCTTCTTTTGCATATTCCCTAGCCATCGTTTTCTCCCATAAAAAAACCTCACCTATTATAATAATAGATGAGGGTAACTTACTTTTTTACGGTGCTGGCTAAGATTTCCCCTCTTAGCAGGTTCTACAATACCCATTAAAAAACATACAGTCCGGGTCAGATGACACTGAACACCCACAATGCCAAGCAAATAGACTGCTCTGTAATTAATTATATTATAGCACATTTTATCCATTTGTAAACAAAAATTTTAAGATTTTTCTGGGAAAAACTAGCGGATAATAAATTAAGGCTTGATTTGTTGTAATATTGTTGATAAAATTTAACAATAAGTGAAATTAAAAGGCTAAATTTCATTTTGGACAGAAAGACATTTTCTTTTTGATTCATAAAAAAACAAAAAAAGGAGGAAGATTGATATGAAGAACATGATTAAACAAAAAAAGAAAACAATAATGATAGCAGTGGCTCTCTGCATGCTGCTAGGAAGTGGGCTGGTATTATCGAAACTGTTAGGGGTTTCGTTTGCGAAAAATGATATCAAATTAGGAGATGAGGTTAAATTTGGCAATGCCATATATGAGTTTGACGATAGTGAGCATTTGTATGCAAGCTATATCCGACCAATTAAAAAGACTGCTACAGTGTCAATCCCAGATACAATTAAAGTGAAAGGGGTAACACTGAAGGTGACAGGCATCCAGTATGATGCTTTCTTGATGGTTCAAAATTTACTTTATATAAACAGAAGATAGTCTATAACAGTGCAGGACTGGGTGCTCCACAGTATTTTAAAATTGCAGAGGCTGAAAGTATAGATGGGATGCTTGCTTTCAGTGGGCTTGGAGAAGGGAGATACAGGCTAGACCAGACTGTGGTTCCTGCTGGATACAAAAAAATGAACAGTATGGTTTTTGATATATCTATGACAGGAAAGGATGGAAGGATTACTGCACTTTCTGCAAAGGATAAATCTGGCAGGAAGCTGCCATGGGATGTTAGTTCTGAAACAGGAATCATTCATGCAATAATTGTAAACAATTAAATTGGCATATAAAAAGGATGTTAACAAAAAGCCCATACACATTTGTGTGTGGGCTTTTTTGAGCTGGACAGATGAAGGAAAAATCTATTATTCCAGAAACAGTTTAAGAATAATTTTATGATTTTTAAAAATTTCCTCTTTTCTCCCATGAAAAAAATACATATTAATGTGGATAAAACAGCAGAAATGCTTTAAATATAGATAATTTTTCAATAAGGGGGTAATACAAGGTGATTAAATTTTTGAAGAAAGCAGTTTCAGCACTTATGGCATCAATTATGTGTATTCCAGCAGGCATTGTGAATATTGCTGTAGCAGAAGAAAATGATGTAAATACAGTGACTACAGTTAGTCTGTCTGATACTGAAAATGGCTTAATGCAATTTTCTGAAGAATGCATGAAGTCATCTACAGCAAAGCAAGATGGCTATCAGATGCTACAGGTTGATGAAGATGGGCAGATGAATGAAATTGAGAATGATGGTTCCATTTGGGCTTTTAATGCTGGAGACAAGGTGGAAGTGGAACTTCTTCCAGACGAAGAATATAATGTGAAATCATTTACAATAAAAGATTCCAGCAGTGGTGATGTTATGGCACACAAAGAGACCATGGATAATGTGTTTTCTTTTGTGATGCCTGCGAAAAGCCTGACTGTAGAAGCAGCTTTCTCGAATTCATCGACTGTCGAAATCGTTCCTGGCGAGGAACTTACTGATGGAGAAGAGCTAAGCATAGAGTCTAAATACCATGACCTTACAGAAACATCAGAAATCACACAAGAAGAGGTAGATGAGGTTATTTTTGACCTAGCGACTGAAAGTTATATTAAGGCAAACCTAAACCCTGCTTACATGACAGTAAGTGGCAAGGCTGCACCTGTCAATGCAGGCAGTGAGATGTTTCAAGAAAGAGGAAGAGTTGTTGATGATAAATATAACACAAGTGGTAAAGTTAAAATTGCTGGTATAGAATTTAATGCTTTGGATATGAATGCTTAGAGGGATGAAACCTACAGAAAGCAGATAATGATATGATGAAAAGCAGGGGGTTATCCTCTTCTTTTTTTGTCCTGCTTTTCTTTTTTTCATAGTACCATAATGCACCTTCTTGTTAATACTTATGAAAAATGCCAGAAAAGGAAGATGAGAAATTGTTAATGCTGATTCCATACAGAACCATTGATGAAATTGCAGGGTGTTTAGCAAAACTGAATATTCAAATAACATGAATTTAAAGTTATGCAGAAAGACATTTTAATTATAATGGAAAACAAAAAGAGGAGGAAGATTGAGATGGAAAGTACCATGAAACAAAGAAAGAAGTAATAACAGCAGCCTGATATTATTGGAAGTATGTCTGTCACAGAAAATGAAATTTTTCTTAATTCATTAATTTTTTTCAGACATGTAAGGATATCAGGCATGGGAATGAAAATACTGTTGACAATATAGGATATATCCTATATACTGGTATCAGGAATACAAAGGAGAGGTTAGTTATGCCAGTTATTTCAAGGTTTGAAGGAATTGTAATCAAAATGTACTTAAGGCAAAAAGAGCATAATCCACCACATATCCATGCAATTTATGGAGAATATATAGGGATGTTCTCGCTGTCAGATGGTGAAATGTTTGAAGGTGATATACCTGCAAAAGGACAAAAGCTGGTAAAAGAATTTATAGAATATTACAGGGACAGACTGGTAAAAATGTGGGAAACACAACAGTTTGAAGTCCTGCCACCAGTAAAATAACAGGGGAAAGTAAACAATATAGATATTTTCATAATTAAAGGAGGGTACAATATGACACATAGAATAAAATCTGTACAGCCATTGGAAAATTTTGTGTTACTGGCTGTATTCCAGAATGGTATAGAGAAAAAATATGATATGGGCAGGTTGTATCCTGTATTTCCACAATTCAGGGCATTTGAAAATGTGCCTGGGCTGTTTAACCAGGTAAAGGTTGATGCTGGAGGATATGGGGTTTCATGGAATGATGAGCTTGACCTGGATGCAGAAGACATATGGGAAGATGGCATAGAAACAGGTATCCACCATGAAACTGACATTGCCTGTTCATTGGCTGAAAATCTTGCCAGGTCAAGGGATATAGCAGGCATGACACAGAAGCAGCTGTCAGAAATTACTGGAATATACCAAGGGGATATCAGTAAAATAGAGAGAGGGCTGGCAAACCCCTCATTGTCTACTTTAAAAAGGCTGGCAGATGGACTTGACATGAAACTGGAAATTGGATTTACAAAATAATATTTTAAAAACCAGATAAAAAATCTGCATACTTCGGCATGCAGATTTTTTTGATGTTGTATCTATTGTTTTGATTTAAAATTTTTGCTGGAAGTAGTGTATTAAAATTTCTGGTAAAAGAAATGAAGATTAATGAAAAATGAAGAGGATGTTTCGTAGGCTTGTATATGCAGCCATGATGCCTATAACAGCCCCATACAGGCATTTTATATGTTAAGGTATATCTTATGCCTGATGCCTAAAATCCCTTATATGAACCTTAGAATGACTTATTCGGGATATGGAACATTACCTCCCTCCTCTTTTTGCTTCAAATTTAGCACAATGAATTTTTCTGGAAGTATGAAAAATATTGGAAAAGGATAATATATGGAAGAATGTATCATGTTAATCTTTAAACA
>DKXQ01000257.1 GCA_002493085.1 Lachnoclostridium sp. UBA7122 | reverse complement strand
TTAATTTTATGAGGTTATCCTGTTTTATGTTTCCGGGAGGTTGACTTTATTTTCAAAGAGAAGTAAAATGGATGGTATTGGTATTGACATAAAATTAGACATAATACAAAGGAATCAATTATGAAGAAAAAATATACAGGACAAAATGTTTATGATGCACTTCAGGACCGCCTGCGTTTCACTTTTGAAGAATTTGATAATATTTTTGTTTCTTTTTCTGGTGGGAAAGACAGTGGTGTTTTACTGAATCTGGTTCTGGATTTTCAGAAAAAGTATTATCCGGATAAAAAAATAGGTGTATTCCACCAGGATTTTGAAGCACAGTATACAGTTACTACAGAATATGTAGAACGGACGTTTAAAAGGATTGAAAACGAAACAGAATCTTACTGGGTGTGTCTTCCAATGGCAGTAAGGACAGCGCTTAGCAGTTATGAAATGTTCTGGTATCCGTGGGATGATACTAAAAAAGAAGCATGGGTGCGTCCTATGCCAGAATATCCATATGTTATTAATCTTGAAAATAATCCTGTTTCCACTTACCACTATAAGATGCACCAGGAAGACCTGGCAAAACAGTTTTGCCGGTGGTACCGCATTGCACATAATAATGCAAAGACAGTCTGCCTTCTTGGCATAAGGGCAGGAGAATCAGCCCAGCGCTACAGTGGCATAATTAATAAAAAATACGGATATAAAGGAGAGTGCTGGATAAGCCGGCAGTTTAAGGATGTATGGACAGCATCGCCTATATATGACTGGGAGCTTAGTGATGTCTGGCATGCTAATTATCTGTTCGGTTATGACTATAACCGTCTCTATGATATGTATTTTATGGCAGGCCTTAAACCTGAACAGATGCGTGTAGCGTCGCCATTTAATGACTATGCAAAAGACAGCCTTAATTTATACAGGGTCCTTGACCCAGAGATATGGGCTAAACTGGCAGGGCGTGTCATAGGTGCTAATTTTGGGGCTATATATGGCAGGACAAAGGCACTTGGCTACAGGAACCTTTCTTTACCAAAAGGACACACATGGGAATCATATACTAAATTTTTACTGGATACACTCCCTGCACGTCTACGCAAAAATTACATTAAGAAGTTTAAAACTTCGATTGAATTCTGGCACAATACAGGTGGCGGGCTTGAAGAAAAGACTATATGTGAGCTTGTAGAACATGGATATAAGATAAAGCGGAATGGTGTTTCCAATTATACAATTATGAAAAACCCACGTATTATATTTTTAGGAAAAATACCAGACCACACAGATGATATAAAATCATCCAAAGATTTGCCAAGCTGGAAAAGGATGTGCTATTGTATTCTTAAGAATGACCATATCTGCCGTTCTATGGGCTTTGGCCTTTCAAGGGAGCAGCAGAAGAAAGTAGATTTACTAAAGCAAAAATATGTTAAGGTAGGTGGGAAATATGGCATTTAAAAGCCCGGTTTATAATGTAATTGCTGTACCTGTTGAAAAGATTGTTCCTAATACATATAATCCAAATTCAGTTGCACCACCGGAACTTGAGCTGTTGTATGACAGCATTAAAGAAGATGGTTATACAATGCCTGTTGTATGCTACTACGAACAGGAAAAAGATGTTTACATAATTGTGGATGGTTTCCACAGATACAGGATAATGCTTGACTATCCTGATATTTACAGACGCGAAATGGGCATGCTGCCAGTTTCGGTCATAGATAAACCTATTGACTACCGCATGGCAAGCACTATCAGACATAACAGGGCACGCGGCTCCCACAATGTAAATCTTATGAGTAACATTATAAAGGAACTGTGCGAACTTGGAAGGTCGGATGCATGGATTTCAAAGCATCTTGGCATGGAAAGGGATGAAATACTAAGGCTGAAACAGATAACAGGTCTGACAGAGTTGTTTAAAGATGTAAAATTTGGCTCAGCGTGGCGTCCCTGCAAAGATGAAGCAGATTAGCAGATGGAGATACCCCGTTAATCAGGCTGTGCCATGCCATATGGTGCCGGAGGGGGCAGCAGAAATCCTTATTTGAATAGTAAATGGCAAATATAACGAAAGGCAGCTATAATTGTGGTTAATGAAGAAAAAACACGTATTATGATTAAAATAGCACAATATGAAACAGACCTTGGTGAGAAGGTTATAAATGAAGGAAGCTGTTATAAGAAAGATTATATCCGCTCACATATGCTGTCTGCCATGTTTAATTTTTCAACCGCATACATTCTTATCCTGGTTCTGGCTGCACTGTACAATATTGATTATATATTCCTGAATTTTGTTACAATTAATTATGTGAAGCTGTTTTTTGAAATTTTTGTGCCATATTTTTTGCTTATAATGTTTTGTGCAATAATTTCCAGTATATATTTTAATGATAAATACAAAAAGGACAGGGAAAAGATAAAAAAATATTATGTGGAATTAAAGCGTCTTGAGAAGTATTATTCAGAGAGCGGGAAGGAGGCAATGGATGACACAATTACTGGTGCTTAGGGAACAGTTACAGAAGTTTTACCAGAAATATACACTTGTTTTGAATCCATTGTTCCGGTTTATTACTGGATACATTACTTTTTATGCTGCTAACAGGGTTGTAGGGTACAACCCTTTACTAAACCAGACATGGGCAGAAGTAATCACAGGCTGTATTTCAATGCTGTTTCCTGTACAGGTGCTTTTGTTCCTGGCATCTGTATTTATAGTACTGCAGATTGCATATGTATCGCACTATCTTGCAATTACGACGGCAATGATGTTTATGGTACTGTATTTTATATATATAAGGTTTGTTCCAAAACATGGTCTTGTAGTTCTTGCAATGCCTGTTTTATATGCTTTAAATATACCATATGCAATGCCTGTGCTTATGGGGCTGGTATCAACACCTGTCTCAGCTGTGCCTATAGTTACTGGTGTTGCTGTCTACTATTTTTTGTTAGATACCGTTTACGTAATAGGCACATCTACAGAGGACACCATAAACCTTTATAAACTTGTTATGCAGCAGCTTGCTTCTGATACACAAATGTATGTATCAGTCTTTATATTTACTATTGTAACATTTATTGTATATTTTATAAGGGAACGGAAAGCAGATTATGCATTTGAAATAGCAGTTGTGACCGGTTCTTTTTTAAATCTGATACTTTTTCTGATAGTAAATTACCTTATGGATATTAATATAAATATACTGCAGCTTCTTAGCGGGATTACCATATCATGCGTTCTTGTATGGGTTATCCAGTTTTTCAGGCTGCCTCTTAACTATGCAGGAGCAGAAAACCTGCAGTTTGAGGATGATGAATACTATTATTATGTAAGGGCAGTGCCAAAGATGAGCATAAGTGCTGCCAGAAAGAAGGTTAAACGTTTTAATACCCACCATAATGCAGAGGAAGAAACAGGTTTAGAAAGCAATATAGAGCAGGAAGATATGGATTTAAAAGAAAATAAGGGAATCATGCCTGGTCATGACTTTGATTTTACAGTTTCACTTGATAAGGAAGACTTAGAAGAAATTGAAAAAGAGAATTAGCCGGTCAGGAGGAGCAATGGATACAGTTTTTGATAATTTAAAAGAATATATCTATTTTTTGTCTTTACCAGAGATGAATATCGTTGATTTGCTGGAGATACTTATACTTGCGTTTGTTATTTATAGTGTAATTCTCTGGGTAAAAAATACAAGGGCATGGAGCCTTGTCAAAGGAATACTTGTATTGTTTTTATGTTACCTTTTTGCATATATACTTGACATGAGTGTAATTCTCTGGATTTTTAATAAAACAATATCAATAGGAATTACAGCTGTAATGATTGTATTCCAGCCAGAGCTGAGAAAAGCGCTCGAAGAACTTGGGCAGAAGAATATTGTAAAATCCATTATACCATTTGATGAACAGAAAGATAAAAACAAACGTTTTACTGACAGGACAATTAATGAAATAACTAAAGCGGCTGTTGAGCTTGCCAAAGTAAAAACAGGTGCACTTATTATTATTGAAAAAGATATAGTGCTTTCTGAATATGAAAGGACTGGAATAAATATTGATTCAGCCATAAGCAGCCAGCTCCTTATCAATATATTTGAACATAATACACCTTTGCATGATGGGGCAGTTATTGTAAGGGGTAACAGAATAGCTGCTGCAACATGTTATCTGCCACTTTCAGACAACCTTGGGCTTTCTAAGGAACTTGGGACAAGACACAGGGCTGGCGTTGGCATAAGTGAAGCGAGTGACAGCCTTACAATAATAGTTTCCGAAGAAACTGGGAAGATATCTGTTGCAACTGGCGGCAAACTTTTAAGAAATATTGATGGGGAACTTCTAAAAAAGAAAATGAGAGAAATACAGGGCAATCCTGTTGAAGATAAAAAGAAGCGTTTTAACTTTAGTTTGAAAGCGAGGGGTTCAGTTGAAAAACGGCAATAAAAACACTTCTGTTAAAAATGTGAAAAACCAGGGCAATGGCAGGATTCACAGGTTTTTCTTCAACAATGCTGGCATAAAAATATGCTCAGTAGTAATTGCTGTTATTGTGTGGGCTGTTATTATAAATATAGATGACCCATATAAAATAAGGTCTTTTAATGTTGAAGTTGAAACAATTAATGAAAGTGCGTTAAAGTCAGTTAATAAAGTATATGAAGTAATTGAAGGCAGTAATGCCATGGTAAAGGTCAAGGCAAAAAAAAGTGTGGTAGACAAGCTTAGTGCTTCAGATATAAGGGCAGTTGCCGATTTATCAAACCTTTCTGCTGTAAATGCTGTTGCAATACAGCCTTCCCTGCGAAAGATTGTTTCTTCAGAAGTGATAATGGAGTGCGGACAGGTTCTTAAAGTATCACTTGAGAACAGGGAAAGTAAACAAGTTAAAGTAAATGTTGTTGCAAGCGGCACACCTGGAGAGGGATACACCCTTGGAGAGTGCAGTGCCAAACCAAATATGATAGAGGTTGCAGGAGGTGAATCTACAGTTGGACAGATTGCCTCTGTAAAAGTATTTTTGAATGTAAATGGCGCTACAGAAGATTTTTCCAAAAGGCTTGTGCCTGTGGCGTATGATGAAGATAATAATAAGGTGGAATCAAGTACACTGTCTTTCAGCAATGACTTAGTACGTGTCTATGCACGCATACCAGAAGAAAAGACCATCCCTGTAAAAGTTAAAATTACAGGCAAACCAGCAGATGGCTATGCTTATATAAGTACAGACTGTCTGCCAGAGCAGGTAAGGATAGCAGGTTCATCAAGAAGGCTTTCACATATTTCTAATCTTATTATACCTGTGGACATCTCAGGAATGACTACGTCTTCACAAAACCTTGAGCAGGACATTTATATAGCTGACTATTTGCCAGAAGGCATAATACCTGTTGAAGAATCTGAAACTGTATCAATAAGGATTACCCTTGAACAGGTTATCAGAAAGAATATTGAAATCAATACCAGCAATATAGGCTTTTCTTCACTGGGAAACAGACTGGGTGCGGAAATACCAGATGATAAGAACAAAGTAAGTATTACTATATCAGGCAGGATTTCTATTTTGAACCGCATAACAGATGACAATGTAAATGCAGTCATTAACTGTAATGGTCTGGATGAAGGAGTCTATACGCTTCCTGTAGCTATAAAAGACCTGGATAGCACGTGTAATGTATTAGAAACGGACAAACTCAGGGTACGCATCTATAACGTAAACCAGGAACAGGATACATCACCTCCAGATAGTAACAGTGAGTAAAGCCAGGGCAGCAGATAACCTGCTGCCCTGTTGCTTTGTGGATATTTACTGTGTCTGTTTTTTCTTAGATGCACGGAAACGCTGTGTGGAATCAAGTATTTTTTTGCGTATCCGCAGATTTTCAGGCGTTATTTCAAGAAGTTCATCAGTATCTATAAATTCCAGTGCTTCTTCAAGGCTTAATCTTTTCGGAGGTGTAAGCTTAAGTGCCTCGTCAGCAGAAGAAGAGCGGGTATTAGTAAGATGTTTTGTCTTACATACATTGATTTCAATGTCTTCAGTTTTATTGCTTTGTCCGACAACCATGCCTGCATATACCTTTTCACCAGGACCAGTGAAAAGTATTCCCCTGTCCTGTGCGTTAAAGAGCCCATATGCAACAGTTTCTCCTGATTCAAAGGCGATAAGGGAACCCTGTTTGCGGTATACTATATCTCCTTTATAAGGCGCATATTCCTCAAATATAGTATTAATAATGCCGTTGCCCTTAGTATCAGTCATAAACTCTCCACGGTATCCGATAAGGCCCCGTGATGGTATAAGAAATTCAAGTCTTGTAAAACCGCCTCCTATAGAGGACATGCCCAGAAGTTCACCTTTGCGGCTGCCCAGTTTTTGTATAACACTTCCCGCAAAATCATCTGGAACATCTATATATGCACGTTCTACTGGTTCAAGACGTCTGCCACGTTCATCTGTTTTATACAGAACCTCTGCTTTGCTTACTGCAAATTCATAGCCCTCACGGCGCATGTTTTCAATAAGCACTGAAAGATGGAGTTCCCCACGTCCTGATACTTTGAAAGAATCTGTATTTTCTGTTTCTTCCACACGCAGGCTTACATCGGAGTTTAACTCAGAAAACAGCCTGTCACGCAGATGGCGTGATGTTACATATTTGCCTTCTTGTCCGGCAAGCGGGCTGTCATTAACTAAAAAGTGCATGGCTATAGTTGGTTCAGAAATCTTCTGGAATGGAATTGGAACAGGGTTTTCAGGGGAACAGAGCGTATCACCGATATGGATATCTGTAATGCCTGATATAGCAACTATTGAGCCAATATCTGCCTGTCTGGTCTCAACCCTGCTAAGTCCCTCAAATTCATAAAGCTTGCTGACTTTGACTTTTGTAAGTTTTGAAGGGTCATGGTGGTTGGCAATTACTACATCCTGTCCAGCTTTAAGTGTGCCATTGTCAACTTTGCCTATGCCAATACGCCCTACATAGTCATTATAGTCAATTGTACTGATTAATACCTGTGTGCCTGCATCAGGGTCACCCTCAGGAGCAGGTATATAATCCAGTATAGTATCAAACAGAGGTATCATGTCTGTGCCAGGTTTGTCTGCACTGTATGATGCTGTCCCTTCTTTTGCAGATGCAAATATAAATGGACAGTCAAGCTGTTCATCACTTGCATCAAGGTCAATAAAAAGCTCTAACACTTCATCAACTACAGCATCAGGACGTGCCTCTGGACGGTCAGTCTTGTTAATACAGGCGATTACAGGCAGTTCAAGCTCAAGAGCCTTTTTTAGGACAAACTTAGTTTGTGGCATAGGACCTTCAAAAGCATCAACTACGAGTATTACGCCATTTACCATTTTAAGGACACGTTCAACCTCACCACCAAAATCGGCATGCCCTGGTGTATCAATAATGTTTATTTTAGTATCTTTATAAGTAATTGCAGTATTTTTAGAAAGAATTGTAATACCACGTTCCCTCTCAATATCACCTGAGTCCATAATTCTTTCTGTGACTTCCTGGTTAGAACGGAAAACACCACTCTGTTTCAGAAGTTCATCAACCAGTGTAGTCTTTCCATGGTCTACATGGGCTATAATAGCAATATTCCTGATATCTTCACGTTTAATTTTCATATAAAATACGTTCCTTTCTTTGCATTGCGATATTTATTGTATCGTATGACATTGGATTTTAACATAATTTAACATAATGTAATAAAAATTTAATAAAAAATAGGAAAATATATACTTACAAATTCACAAAATATAAGTATACTAATTATAGGGACATTATACAAGTAAGAAAAAGTCACAAAAATAATTTAAAATGCGTCTGTGCTTTTGTATCATTTCAGAAATGGCACCAGTATGGCTTGTATAGTATGCCTCAGGCATAAGGAGCCGGAATATGTCGTACATAAGTATGGAAAAAATGGAAATACTAGTTCTAAATTCCATTTTTGGAACGTATAAATTATTAAAACAAATTACTGATAGGATTTTTAATCCTAAGAAAAATGGAGGATAAGAAATATGTTGGATAAAGTATTTACAAACAACCAGGTAAC
>DKXQ01000272.1:13260-13723 GCA_002493085.1 Lachnoclostridium sp. UBA7122 | reverse complement strand
CTCTCCTCTCCATAAGATTTATTTAATTATATTAAAACATTTTTAATAAATCCATGTTATATATTATTATATAGCCAGCATTTTTTAAGATATTTCAAAAATATTTTATATGTATCCTTAAAAAGGATATACAGTACTATTAAAAATATGTCTGAAAATATTGTAAAATGATATTTAATATGCTATAATTGAAATCAGGAAAGTCCAGTTATACACACATAAAGAGTGGGTACCACACCAATACAACAGCTTTACTGGGCTTTCCAATTCCCAGGCCATTTTTTTACCTAATCTATTATATCTGCTGCCAGGCAGTCTCTTGAATTGCCACCTATATAGAATATATACTTTCCGGCTTCTGTAATATATTCCATATTCCAGTTATAATAGCCAAGCTCTTCTTCTGGTATTGTAAACTTAACTTCTTTTTCCTCACCAGCTTTTAAAGCCACTTTTTCAAATG
>DKXQ01000272.1:3261-13007 GCA_002493085.1 Lachnoclostridium sp. UBA7122 | reverse complement strand
CTTTTAAAGCCACTTTTTCAAATGCTTTCAGCTCCTTTACAGGGCGCACGCGCCTGGCTGTTACATCCTGCATATAACACTGTACAATTTCTTCACCATCACGCCCACCGGTATTCTTAACTTTTACACAAGCCTCATATACATTGCCATTTTTCCTGGCAGATATTTCAGAATACTTATATTTTGTATAACTTAAACCATAGCCAAATGGATAAAGCGGCTCAACAGGAGCATCAATATACTTTGATGTAAACTTTGATTTTCCGCCTGGACGGCCTGTATTAATATGCGCATAGTACATAGGACACTGTCCTGTTGCATTTGGAAAAGTCATTGTAAGTTTTCCTGTAGGGATTTCATCCCCGAAAAGTATATCAAGTACTGCATTGCCTGCTTCCACACCCAGATGCCATGCTTCAAGGATAGCTGGCACATTCTCTGCTACAAATGGAATAGCAAGAGGCCTGCCGTTAAACAGTACTGTAACTACTGGTTTGCCAGTTTCTAATAATTGCTTAAGAAGTGCAATCTGCCCATGTGAAATGCTGATTGTGGCACGGCTTGAAGCTTCACCGCTCTCGTCTTTCTTCTCACCAATAACAGCAATTAACACATCAGAATTTTCTGCTACTTCACTTACATTGTCTTTAGCACCTGTCTGGTAAGCAATGCCTCTTTCTTTACATGCATCAAGTATGCTCACACATGAGCCGGCATCTGCACCGGTTGCCCATGCGCCAGTCATTTCGTCACTACTTCCTGCTACTTCTCCAAATATCCCAAGTTTTGTCCCTTTTTCAAGTGGCAGGACTGTTTTTCCTTTATCATCTTTTTCATTTTTCAATAACACCACAGATTTTACAGCAGCTTCTCTTGCAAGCGCACGGTATTCTGGTTTTAACATCGCACTTTTCTCACGCTCTTCGTCTGTCTGGTAAGGATTGTCAAATAATCCAAGTTCAAACTTTACACGCAATATATCCGCAACTGCCATATCAAGTACTTCTTCGCTTATCTCCCCATTTTTGACAAGTTCTTCTACATATTTAATATAAGTATTAGAAGTCATATCCATATCAAGCCCTGCTTCTAATGCCTGTTTTGCTGCCTCACGGCCATCTGCTGCTATTCCGTGGTTTACACATTCAGCAATGGCGTTGGCATCGCTTACGGTCATGCCGTCAAATCCCCATTTATCCCTTAAAACATCTGTAAGCAGCCATTTATTGACACTGCATGGCACTCCGTTTATATCATTAAATGCTGGCATAACAGCCCTTGCGCCTGCATCAATACACATCTTGTATGCTGGCAGGTATTCTTCATGCAGCCTTTGCATAGACATATCCACACGGTTGTAGTCCCTTCCTGCTTCTACAGCACCATATGCAGCAAAATGCTTAATACATGCAGCTATAGAATCTTCCTTTGAAAGGTCATTCCCCTGAAAACCACGTACCTTTGCAGCTCCGTAAAGACCATTTAACAGCACATCTTCTCCTGCGCCTTCGCTGACCCTTCCCCAGCGTGCATCTTTTGATGCATCCACCATTGGGGCAAATGTCATATGTATCCCGGCAGCAGATGCCTCTTCTGCTGCCATGCGCCCTGTTCTCTCCCAGAGTGATGGCTCCCATGCACAGCTTTCTGCCAGAGGGATTGGTGTAATTGTCTTAAACCCATGTATTACATCATAACCAAAAACCAGCGGAATCCCAAGACGTGTCTCCTCTACAGCAATTTTTTGCAATTCATTAACCTGTGCAGCATTTCCAATACCATTGTAAGAGCCAACCCTGCCTGCTCTTAAATCATCTTCATGGAAATCCTGCTTTGCCGTCCCCATAAGCCTGTCAAATTCTTCTTTGGTTATACGTCCGTCAAACATCATGTCAAGCAGTTCTTCAAAACTTACTTCAAAAGCCCCGACAAGCGAAGGACCACACTGCTGGAGCTGCCCTGCTTTTTCTTCAAGTGTCATCTTTTCTAAAAGTTCTCTTATTCTTTCTTCATATTGGCCAGCCATAACTTCCTCCTATTTTATAAATTAATATGCTTATTTGCTTTTGAATTGGCCCATTATATTTTAAAACTCATAAATTCCAGCAGCCAGTATCCGGCTTTTGCCATCCAGTATAAACTCAGCTTCTGCATTAAATGGAACTTCAACATTATAGACTGCCTTTCCATCATCACCATATTTCCAGCCAGATTTATAAACACCTGCTGAGGTATTTAATACACACTGCGCATATCCAAGCCTTTTGTCTGCATGTGGCTCAATTACAGCCCTTTTAAATCCTGGCAAGGCTGGACGCAGCCCGCATAAATCTTTGTACATCCATGCTGCAATGCTTCCATAACTGTAGTGGTTAAGGCTGTTCATGCCCTCTGGATTAATATGTCCATCCTCCAGTACAGAATTCCATCTCTCCCAGATAGTAACTGCACCAAGATTTACACAGTAAAGCCAGCCTGGGAAATCTTCATTCAGAAGCAAATCCATGGCTATTTTGTGGTTTCCTGTTGCTGTTAATGCCGGGCAAAGAAGTGATGTCCCGACAAATCCTGTGTTAAGATGGCCATTGTTGTCCTTTACCCTGCCAGCAAGCGCATCTGCTTCAAGACCAGCTTTTGCACGTTCTGGTATAAGGCCATATTCTATGGCAATAGCTGCTCCTGTCTGTGTATGGCACACACACAGTCCATCCTTATCAAAATACTTTTCCTGTATTGCTTTTTTAATTTCACTGGCAAGCCTGCTAAATTCTTTTTCATCTTTATCATACCCAAGCACCCCTGCTGCATTGGCAACGCTCTTTGCACATCTGTAATAGTATGCACTTGCAATATAAAGCGGGTCTGTTGCCCCAAACGGTCCTGGTTCAGGGTTATCAAGCGACAGCCAGTCTGCAAAGTGGAAGCCATCTTTTATAAGGTGTGGGCCTTCTATTTTTTCCTCTTTCTTCCTTTCACACTCTACCCACGCTTTCATGCCTGGATAACACTCTTTAAGCAGTGTTTTGCTTCCATAGTGCAGATAGACATTCCATGGAATCACAACACCGGCATCCGCCCAAGGACATGAACCATGCTCTGCCACCATGCCTTCTTTAAGGCGTGGAACAACATTTGGAACTGAACCTTCCAGCACGCTTTGCTCCGCACGCATATCCCAGAGGTACTTCCTATAAAATGCAGGTACAAACATGTTATAACATGCCGTTTCTGAAAACACCTGTGCATCACCAGTCCAGCCAAGGCGTTCATCTCTCTGCGGGCAGTCTGTAGGTACATCAAGAAAATTATCTTTCTGCCCCCACATTGCATTTAAAAACAGCCTGTTTACTTTTTCATTGCCTGTCACAATACTGCCAGTTTCGTCAAAATCACTGCGCAGATGGTATGCTTTAAATGCTGCTTCTTTAAATACCGTTTCATCTGGCTCCATAATATTGCCATCCTTGTCCAGATACTCAGCTTTCATATACCGGAAACCATAGAATGTAAAATGTGGCCGTACATGTGCTTTCTTTCCATTAGAGCGGTAGATAAACTCTGTCTTTGCAGTGCGGTAATTTTCATTATAAAAACAGCCATCCTGCATAATTTCAGAAGCTGTAAGCCTTATCTGCATGTCTTGCGGAAGTGCACAGTCAAATTCTACCCATCCTGTAATCTCCTGTCCAAAGTCAAGTACATACTCATCTTTTGGAGTATGAAGTACAGAAAGTACATCAAATACTTCTTTCTTTACAATAGGAAGGCTGTAGCGGTCTGACAGTGCACCACACTTTTCCGGGGATTCAAGGCGCACACCACCCCATCCGCCTGTATCTTTAAGCCTGTCTGCTACATTGGCATCGTAAATTTCACCATCATAAATATTACTAAATACTACTGGTGATTCTTTACTCTTCCAGCTTTCACCAGTCTGGACTAAAAGCTGGTTATCTGCATAAAGTTCTGCAATTAAGTAGCACTTATCACCATACAAATCAGTAAAACCGCCATCAAAACCAAGCCTTCCACGGAACCACCCGTCAGCAAGCCATACCTGGATTTCATTCTCCCCTTCTTTAAGATATCCGGATACATCATAAACCTGTGCCTGCAGGTGGAAGTCATAAGAATGGTAACCAGGCGCAAGAAACTCTTCCCCTGCTTTCCTGCCGTTGATATATGCTTCATATACACCAAGACCACAAATATAAAGCCTGGCCTGGCCTTTGCCATCTGCAATAAATGTCTTTTTTAAAACCGCTGGTGTGCCAGCATCCATATCTGGTGTAATCCACTGCGCTGTCCACTTTTCATCCATCTTGCCAGTCTCAAAACTGCCTGATGCTGTGGCTGTTTCACCATTATCTGCCATAACCTCCACACTAAAACTATAGTGCGTTCTTGGCAGAAGTTTTAAATCCACCTGGTAATCCAGACTGTCAGCACCAGCATCTTCCCCGCTGTCAAATACAGTATTTTCCCCACAGAAAATACAGAGCCTTGCCCATTTCTGTTTTTTTGCTTTCCCTGCGTCTTCCACCTTCCATGAAAAACTTAAAGGGGTTATCTTAAAGCCCAGCGGAGCACTAATATGATTTACTTTTAATTCTGTAAGTTTCATATATTTCTCCTTTCACTTTACTTTACACCTTTCCAGTTTTTAAATATCAATATTTTACTTTACGGCCATTAAAAAAACCATGTTATATTTTCTCTAAAATCCAGCATTTTTTACTTTATTTATAGAAAAATGCTTCCTATACAATAAAAATATAAAAGGCATATATTGTCCTGCATATGCCTTTTATATATAAAACTATATTATAATTTTCACTTTTTTCCCACGCTCTGACAAATTAGAAATATTTGTTTCAGATTTTACATTTTCAGGAACCTCTGTTTCAAGAATAATGCTGTCTTCCATCTCTTTTACATGTACTTTTATAACACCAGATACAGATGTATAACTACAGTTAAACTCATGTATTGTTTCTGGCAGATATGGGCATATTGTTATTTTTTTAAAGCCTGGTTCTTCTGGAATAATCCCTGCAATTCCATTATAGTACCACTCAATAATGTGCCCCATCATATCATGGCAGTGGCTTCTTGGATTGCTCTCCCAGTATTCCCCAAGTGTTGTCTCACCATCCAGTATAAATGCATAATAACTTGGATGTTCTTCTTTTAAAATAAAGCTGCTTATAAGTTTATTCATTCTGTACTTGCGTGCTGTCTGTATAACATAAGGAAGTCCCACTTCCCCACAGATAAATGCGCCATCCCGCTCTAATGTAAAACGCAGTGCTTTAACTATATCTGCTTCTTTATCTTCTGGAGCAATTCCCCAGAACAGCGGAAGTGCCTGTGATGCCTGTGTGAGAAATATCTCATCTGGATGGTCATACACCTTGTAACACCAGAATCCATTATCTGGATGTTTTACTAAAAGCCGTTTATTATAATTGTTTTTCACCTCATCTGCATACGCCATCAGGCTTTTTTTATCTTCTGTTTTGCCAAGTATATCTGCAAACTCTGCCAGAATTTTAGCATCTGCATATAAAAATGCTGTTTCAATATTTTCTCTCGCAAGATTATTCTGCGGATTGCCCCAGTCACCCAGACCATAATTGATAAAGCCTTCTTCATTAACTCTGGTTTGAAGATGTTTTAGATATCTCATGCCTGTGTCATAGTTGTCTTCAATAATTTTTACATCGCCATAAAAAATATAGTGCCAGTATGTTCCAAGGATGCTTGTGCTCCCCCATGGTATAATATCATAGAAATCGCCAAGGCCTGGCACTGGAAGCACGTTTGGAATATAGCATGGGCACTGGGATGGTACCAGGCCTTCACCTGGATATACCCTGCCCCCATCCATATCATAGAACCAGTCATCTTCCGTATGCTGTCCCATGCGTATATCAAGCAGGAACTTTTCCCAGAGCTTTTTGCCATCTTTCATATAAAATATTGATGGTGCCATCAGATGGTTTGGCTCCTGCCATGCAAAACGCTCAATCGTTGGGCAGTCGGTGTGCACTCCTAACATATTTGCTTCAACAGTTTTTTCTATCATATTATAAATCTTCCCATAACGCACATCATCACATGAAAAGTTGCCATCTGTCTTATATGCACTGCTTATAGCATGGGCAGTAATATTTCTGGCAGCAGTTTCCATGCTGCCTTCTTTAGCACCTGGCACATACTCTGCTGCCACATATCTTCCAGCAAAATAAGTAAAAGCCATCCGGCACTTTTCCCAGACATTATCTTTCCCAATTATATAAGTAATGCAGGAATCCACGTTTACCCAGCCTTTTGCCATCTGGTCAGCGCTGCCATCCTCTGCAAGCTTTTCTGCTGGATACATCTTTATCATATCCCCAGATTTTCCCTTTACTTCAAATTCCAGTATACCTGACATATTCTGTCCGAAATCATAAATGTCTTTTCCCTGTACATTTCCAATTAAAATTCCCTCATAAGTACGCAATACTTTTACTGGTGGCTGGAACTGTCTTATAAGTTCACCTTTTGGAGTATCCTCTGGACCTGCAAGGCTGGCATTGTCCCAGTTTGTATCGTCAAATCCTGCATTACTCCAGTTTTCTTGTACTTTGCGTCCATCTATAGTTTCTGAACCATAAACATTTGTCATAACTACAGAATGTTCCTTTACCTTAAATGATTCATCTGCTGTTAAAATTTCTTCTGTGCCATCCTTATATGTTAATACAAGTTCCATAGCCAGCACAAGGCTTTTGCCAAATGGCCTGTATGGATTTGGGTTTGGCGGCATAAATGGCGGAAATGCAAAAGTATAATGTTCATCTGTTTTTATATACCATCCATTGCCAACTTCTGCCCCAGCTGCATTTTGTCCAGTAATTATAAAATCTGTCACATCAAATACAACATACTGGACTAATTTATTATAGTCAGTCCAGGCGGGGTCAAGTTCATGGTCACTAGCCCTGCGTCCATTCATATAAAAATTAAACTGCCCAAGGCCACATACTTTTGCTTCAGCTTTTTTAATTTCTTTTGTTACCGTAAACGTCTTTCTTGCATAAAAAGGTGCTGCTGTTTTATTTGTAATCCATTTATCAAACATATAATCCCCCGCTTAAAAACAATATCTCAAAAATCTCAAGCCCTGCAGACTCTTCAAAACTAGAACAAGCCATTTGCTTTACTTATGTTTCTCATATTTTCTTTATTACAAGTATAACATATATATTTTTATATAACAGGGCTTAAACGGACATATTAGAATAGAAAAAGCGACATTATACATATTACAATTTTTTGCAGAAAAAAGTTTATTGACAAAATATGATATATTTTATAGAATAACAGGCAAACATCCACTAATAAACCAGGAGCATGTATTATGACTTTTAACGATTATTTCCATGTAGAGCTAAATACTGCACTAACTGGCAGGGAACTTATATTTAAGGAAATATTCCACAAACATCCTGACCGCAGTCTTGACTGCCCGCACAATCTGGATGAAACCAGGGACATTCTGGAAGAAGCACAGGAAAGCGGTCTTGACAGTTTTGCAGAGCTGCTTTTTTATACACATCTGTCTGAAAGTTCTTTTTTCCAAAATGGTTCTGACACTGAACTGTACCAGCACTGCCGCTATCTTCCAGCAATATGCCACTCCCATGATTTTTTTGAAATTGTCTGTGTTGTTAATGGCTGCTGCACCAATTATATTAAAAACCAGAGTCTTTCTATGAAAAAGGGGGACATCTGTATAATTGCCCCAGAAGTCTCCCATGCTATAAGTGCTTTTTCTGATGAATGTTTTATCTGTAATATATTGCTGCGTACCAGTACATTTGAAAAAGCCTTTTTTGGTACTTTAGAAGAAAATGATATCTTATCAGATTTTTTTGCACGCTCACTTTACCACTCTCCGTCGCATCCATATCTCTGTTTCCAGACAGGGTATGACACAGAAGTATTTAATTATATTGGCTATGCTTACCATGAGTTTAACAGAAACCGCCAGTATAAGAACCGCATGCTTAATTCTATTATCAATGCACTTTTTATCACATTGCTGCGCAACCATGGAAACAATGTAATCATGCCAGAAACTGGCAGTACAAAAAAGTCAGAAAATCTTGTTTTTATGCTTAAATATATACAGGAGCATTTTAATACAGTATCCCTTGCAGAACTGTCTGGATTCTTTAATTACAGTGAACGCCAGATACAGCGGATTATTAAAGACAGTACAGGTCTGGGGTTCAGTGAAAACATACTGCGGCTTAAAATGAAAAAAGCAGGAAAACTTCTAAAAAATCCTGATTTAACTATTGCCACAGTGGCGGAAAAAACGGGTTATTCAGACCCTGGGACTTTCCGGCAGGCTTTTAAAAAATATTATGGCATGACACCAAAAGAATACCGCCAGTAGAAAAAACAGATTGCCAGAGTCTTTTGCCTGAACAATCTGTTTTTTCAATATAGTTATAAGTTTAATATACAGGTTTTCTTACATTTTGCACAATACCTGCTTTCGGACGCTGCATACAGTCCTACTGTTAAAATAGCCTGGTTCTCCATAATATAGTTTACATATACATATTTCTATGATATTATGTATTTAACAAGTAAATATATATGGTTTCACATTTTTCAATAAGAAGCCATTATAAATATCTGCATAATATTTCTACAACATTATTAACAATGAAGTAACAAAAGGGAAGAAACTCATGTCACAATTTTTAATGAAGCCACGCATTGATTTTGCATTTAAAGAAATAATGGCGAATGAAAATGTAAGAACCGGCTTTTTATCAGCAGTACTAAAGATAAAACCAGAGGATATCAAAGAAACGCAAATTTTAAATACATTTCTAAGAAAAGAATATGAAGAAGATAAACAAGGTATTTTGGATGTTCGTATTTTAATGAACAATGATACTGAAATTGATACTGAAATACAGTTATCAGAATTAAAGGTCTGGGCGGACCGTTCATTATTTTATATTTCCAAGATGTACACAGAGCAAATACATGAGGGACAAAAGTATGATATTTTTAAGAAATGTGTTAGTATAAGCATTTTAGATTTCAAACTTTTTAAAGATACTAAAGATTATTATTCTTGTTTCCATATCAGAGAAGATAAAAGGAATACTATCCTTACAGATAAAATGGAGTTTCACGTCTTAGAACTGCCAAAGCTTCCAAAAGAGTTAAAAGAAAACAGTGACGATTTACTTTTATGGGCGAAGTTTATCAATTCTGAACAAAAGGAGGAGTTTGAAATGTTAGCGGAGAAGAATCAATATATTGATAGTGCTTACAAGCAACTTCAAGTAATTAGTCAGGATAAACAAAAGCGTCTGGAATACGAAGCAAGGGAAAAAGCTATAAGAGACCATAATCAAATGATGTTTGAAGCAACTGAAAATGGTATTGAAATTGGCGAAATGCAAAAATCTATTGCGATTACAAAAAAACTTATTAATTTTGGCATGTCGTTTGATAATATTTCTCAAATAACTGGTCTTAAAATAAAAGACATTGAAAAAATACGTGCGGAAAACCAACTGCCAACATAAACCAACCAGATACCAAAGATTAACTAGTTTATGAGAAAAAAAGAAAATAATACAAATAGTCAGCTTGTGCGTACTGCGTTATATGTCCGGATTTAACTATTGCCATGGTGGCAGAAAAAACGGGTTATTCAGACCCTG
>DKXQ01000272.1:0-2945 GCA_002493085.1 Lachnoclostridium sp. UBA7122 | reverse complement strand
CGGCAGGCTTTTAAAAAATATTATGGCATGACACCAAAAGAATACCGCCAGTAGAAAAAACAGATTGCCTAAGTTCTTTGTTTGGACAATCCGTTTTTTCAATATACAAGTCACTTTCTCTTTTTTTGTTATGCTTAATTTAAAAAGTTCTTTTTCCTGTACCATTACAGCCTCTGCCATAACCTTTGTTATGCCCTGCACCATTATATCCTCTGCCATAACCCTTGTTATGCCCTGCACCATAGCCGTCACAGACTGTCTGCTTTGCTTTAATTGCTGAAAGTATACTATCTGCTTCAGCTTGTGAAAGAAGACCATTTGCGACATCTTCTTTTAAGATTGCTTCTTTCAGTTTAAGGCACTCTGCTTTAAATTCTTTCAGTTTGCCATTTTCTTTAGCAATTCTTCCATATGTTTTGCCTGTGTCCATTTTTTCATTGATTACATCATCAATACTTTTCCCAGTGAGCTCTGCAACAATGCCTGCTGGAGTCTTGTTTACTGCTGCCATCACAGATACAGAACCAGCCTGGAAAGTTAATAAAAGCGCTGTCATAAAAATAATACATTTGATTTTCTTCATAAAAATTGCCTCCTTGTAAAATATTGTGTTTTTATAATTACAATTATATGGTAATTTCCAACTATGACGAAAATGTGTTTTTTTCTGCACGGTTTTATGATAATATTAAAGAAATTTGTCATATAAAAAACACTTAAACCTGCATAATGAAAGGAGCTGTCATTATGAAGAAAATTTTAATTGCAGATGATAATATACAGATTACAAAAATACTAAGCCTGTTTGCAAAAAAAGAAGGATTTGAGCCTGTAGCTGCTTATGATGGCAATGAAGTTATAGATTATTTTAATAAGGAGCATTTTGAAATAATTTTACTTGATGTTATGATGCCCAAAAAAGATGGATTTGAAATCTGCCGTGAAATACGCAAAGTATCTAATATCCCGATTATTATGATAACTGCAAGGGGTGAAGATTTTGAACGTATTATGGGACTTGATATTGGGGCAGATGACTATATTGTAAAACCATTTTCAGGTGATGAAGTAATGGCACGTATAAGAGCTGTTTTACGCCGGCTTGAACGCACAGAACAAAATTCTTCAGATTATATTTCTTACGACAACTTAAAAGTCTGTCTGGAAAGGGGGCTTGTTTCTATTGATGGCCACCAGGTTACCCTTACAAAAAAGGAACTGGAAATACTCTGGCTGTTGCTGGCCAATAAAGGTAAAATCTTTTCAAGGGACAATCTTTTAAACAGTCTGTGGGGATATGATTACTATGGTGACAACCGGACTGTAGACAGCCATATAAAAAGACTGCGTGCAAAATTAGACGCATTTGGACACCAGAACTGGCAGATTAAAACAATCTGGGGAATGGGTTACAAGTTTGAGGGCATAAACCATGAAATATAAAATTACAAAACGCCTTATTGGGTATTTTTCTGCTGTATTGCTGATATTTTCCATAATTGTAGGAATTTTGTTCCAGGCTTTATTTACACAGCATACAGCTAATATACATAAACGGGAGTTACAGACACGTGCACTTTCTATTGCAGACACATTATCACAGTTTAAGGAGACAGAACACCGCGGTCCTGGCATGGGTGGCGGATATGGCGCTTATCTAAGGTTTATTGATGAAATAGCTATGAGCAAAGTATGGCTTGTAGATGAAAAGGCACAGAGGATTGAAATGGGACACAAAAACAGCTCATTGTCATATGACAGCCTTCCAGATGGGGCAGAAGAATTAATAAGCCAGATATTTATGGGCAACACTGTTTCGAGCCAGCAGTTTAGCCCGGTTCTTGGTGTCCACTGTATAACAGCTGGTGTACCTGTTAAAAATGAAAACGGTGATATATATGCTGCACTTTTACTTCACAGCCCTGTAGATGGAATGAAACAGGCACAAAAAGATGGTATTCTTATACTCGTATTTTGTATTTTTGCTGCCCTTTTATTTGCGGCTGTCTTGTCTGTCATTCTGGCACGCCATTTTATAAAACCTTTAAAAGTTATGAGCAATGTTGCCGGCCAGATTATAAATGGCAATTATACCATATATACTGGCATTAAGCAAAATGATGAAATAGGTACACTTGCCCACAACATTGATGAATTGTCACTGCGTCTTTCAGAAGCGGAGTCAGAGAGAAAAGAACTGGATAAAATGCGGCAGGATTTTATATCAAATATCTCACATGAGCTAAGAACCCCTGTTACTGTTATAAAAGGTTCACTGGAAGTATTAGACCAGGGGCTTGTTACAGAACCAGATGAAGCAAAAGAATACCTTAAACAGATGCTTACAGATATTTCCCAGTTACAGCGCCTTGTAAATGACCTGTTAGAAATTTCCAGACTACAGAATATGAACTTCAAAATAGAAAAAAAACAGATAAATCTTGCCAGTGTACTGTCTGAAGCTGTGCGTTCAATGCAGCCTGTTGCCGCACAGAAAAATATAACCATTAATCCATGCTACAATGGACAGTCATTTCCATTTTCAGGAGACTATGGACGGATACGGCAGATGTTTGTTATAGTAATTGACAATGCTATAAAGTTTTCCATGCCTGGCCAGGCTGTTGATATTAAAATGAAAGTAATGCAAAATGAATGTATAATTACAATATCAGACTATGGCGCAGGTATTCCAGAAGCAGACATACCATACATATTTGACCGTTTTTATAGTAAACAGTCCAGCCAGAATAAAAACGGAAGCGGGCTTGGGCTTTCCATAGCAAACCAGATAGCCATAAGGCATGGGATAAAAATAACATGTGTGAGCAATGTAGGAAATGGAACAAGTTTTTCATTTGCATTTTCTTGTGAAACTTAAAATAAATTCCCATATATTTTTTATCATTTTGTCCAGACTCAACACCACTTTACAACTTTTTTCC
>DKXQ01000100.1 GCA_002493085.1 Lachnoclostridium sp. UBA7122 | reverse complement strand
TTTCGTATACCCAGATAAAGTTACTCTATCCTCTTTTCATCTGCCTCCTTGATGATTATCCACACTTGCAGTATAATATTATAATACTAGGCCAAAAATATTTTGAACCTTGCTGTTCACAACAATTTTTTTACCAATTACAGGAGAGCAGAAAAATATGAATACATCCTTAATTAAACTTGCAGATAAACTTGCAACAACTAATACATTATCAGATGAAGAAATGACAACTTTGTTAAAATACCGGAATAAAGAAATAACTGAATATATTTTTAGCCAGGCTATTAAAATTAAAGAAAAGTTTTATAATAAAAAAATATTTATACGTGGTACAATTGAACTTTCCAACTACTGTAAAAATGATTGTTACTACTGTGGTCTCCAGAGAAGCAACAGGTTTATTGCAAGGTTCCGGCTAGATGAAAATGATATTATGAAATATTGCCTTGATGGCTACGACAAAGGCATACGGACTTTTGTTTTAACAAGCGGTGATGATTACTATTTTACCGAAAATAAAGTTGCCAGCATAATATCTATGATAAAATCCAGTTTTCCTGAATGTAGTGTACAGCTATGCCTTGGAGAAAGACCAGCATCTTCTTATAAAAAATGGTTTGAAGCAGGAGCCACAAGGTATCTTTTATGGCATGAAACTGCCAATGACAGCCACTTTAAAAAAATACACCCTGCTGATATGTCGCTTCTTAAAAGAAAACAGGCACTCTGGCAGCTTAAAGAAACCGGTTACCAGGTGGGAAGCGGCTTTATGGTTGGAACTCCTTACCAGACAGTTGCCGATGTTGTAGAAGACCTGGCTTTTATCAAAATACTTGACCCACAGATTGTACATATTTCACCATTCCTGCCAACTTCCCATACACGCTTTGAACAGGAAAGAAGCGGTAATGGAGATATGACGCTTTACCTTATGGGAATTGTAAGGCTTATGCTTCCAAGAGTACTGCTTACAGCAGACCCTGCACTTGAAAATGTTATGCCTGATGCACGCAGGAAATCGTTTGCAGCAGGTGTCAATGAAGTTTTTGCAAGCCTTGCACCTGATGAAGTGAAAAATTACTTCAATGTCTATAATAAAAGGCATAATATAAAAAACTGCAGTGGTGATGATGTAACAAGGATGCAAAAGAAAATAGAAGAAAGCGGCAATACTGTAGCAGTTGGGACAGGAGATTACATTTATGCACCAAAGGAAGAAAATATATATGGACAAGTTTATCGTATTATGCGGCCATGATTTACTCTGGGATATAAAATTAGAAGAAGAATTTAACAAGGAAAAAAATATATGGACAAGTTTATCGTATTATGCGACCATGATTTACTCTGGGATATAAAATTAGAAGAAGAATTTAACAGTGAAAATATATGCATAAGCTATGCAGATGACATTGATGACATCTGCAATGTGTTTCCAGATACTAATATAGATATTATAATTTGCTCTGCTATGGAATTTTTCAGTTTTACAGAATATGGATATATTATAAAAAAGGGCATTTCTGTATTTGTCGTAGCTGATGAATATTCTGAAGCTGATGAGTTTAACGCCTTAAAAGCAGGCTGTTTTGACTACCAGCTAAGAACAGCGCCAATTAAAGTAATTGCACAGAGAATTAAAAACAGGCTGGCAGAAACAAGCCATAAAAAGAAGCTGTATTTTGACAGCGCTGCTGGCAGTATATATCCAGACAGGGAACTTGCCAGTCTTACAAAGCGTGAAAGTGCTGTATTAAAAGTATTGCTTTCAAATGAAGGAATCCCCATAGAAAAAAAGATTATACTGCAAAAAGTCTGGGGAGAAAATTTTAAAGGCAATATACGTGTTATTGATACAGTTATTAAACAGCTGCGTAAAAAACTTTCAGGTTATAATATTAAAATAATAACACACTATGGGAGAGGGGTATCAGCCAGCTGCCAGAACTGGTAAAGTTATGCCCCTGTTATATGCTGGGTCCAGGAACGCCTCTGGCGTTCCTGGATTGCCAGTTACTGCCCGGTTATTTCAAACTGTTTAATTATACACCTGATTGTCTGGTATAAATCAGGCTTTAGTTCTTCAAGGGTAACAGGTGATTTATATATTATTGTACTGTGGCATGTAGAATTTACAAGCTCTACTATCATAAATATCATCATGTTTTTTTCCCTGAACTTACGCCCTGATTTATTTATTAACTCTTCAAAAATATCCATGCAATTCATATTGTCCCTGCCTGCTATGCGTATATTTGAAAATACTGCCCAGCTTAGATTTTTTGAAATAAACTTAAGTAATGCCTGATGCCCGCTTAACTGGTCAATAATATTATCCGCAATAAATACAACACAATCTTCTAATGTATTGCATCCGCTCTTAAGAAGTGCCTTGTTTGCGTTTTCAAAAAGACGGTTTCCCTGGCTGGTAATCAGCCGGTCGCGTATATCATACTTATCTTTAAAGTATAAGTAAAACGTTCCTTTTGCAAGTTTTGCACTATTCGCAATATCTGCAATCGAAGTATTATTTATACCTTTCTCTGTAAAAAGCTTGAACGCTGAACTCAGCAAAGCCTCTTGTTTTAATTTCTTTTTCTCATCTAGTTTGCCCAAATTTTATCTCCCCTTAAAAATGTGTATATTTATATA
>DKXQ01000181.1 GCA_002493085.1 Lachnoclostridium sp. UBA7122 | reverse complement strand
AATAATTCCCCAGGTAAAGTTACATTATCTTAAATACCGGCAGTGTAACTTTACCTGTTTCCATCCTTACAAAATTGTAAGGTTAACCAGGAAAATGTAAGATAAATCTATGGCTTATATTTTCTTATTTTGATATCTTTATATTGTCAAATATTAAGAAACAGGAGGAACTATATATGGCAATTTTAGAAGTAAACAATCTTAAAAAGATATATGTAACCAGATTTGGAGGTAATCAGGTACAGGCTCTTAGTAAAATTAATTTTACTGTTGAAGAAGGGGAATATGTTGCGATTATGGGCGAGTCGGGTTCTGGAAAGACAACACTCCTTAATATACTTGCGGCTCTTGACAAGCCTACCAGTGGCGAAGTGATGCTTGAGGGAAATAATATAACAGAAATTAAAGAAAAGGAAATCTCAGCTTTCCGCAGGGATAACCTTGGATTTGTATTTCAGGACTTTAACCTTCTTGACAATTTTTCACTAAAAGACAATATTTTTCTGCCACTTGTACTTCAGGGCATGCACCATGCAGACATGGAGAAACGGCTTGCCCCGGTAGCGGCAAAGCTTGGAATTACAGAACTTCTGTCTAAATATCCATATGAGGTTTCAGGCGGACAGAAGCAGCGTGCTGCGGTTGCAAGGGCACTTGTGACAAAACCAAAACTTATTCTGGCGGATGAGCCTACAGGAGCGCTTGACTCTAAGGCATCAGAGGGCATTATGAAGTTATTTGGGGAGATTAATGATGATGGGCAGACAATACTGATGGTAACACATAGCACGAAGATGGCAAGCAATGCCAGACGGGTGCTTTTTATTAAGGATGGTGAAGTATTCCATCAGATTTACCGTGGAAATATGAAGGATGATGAAATGTATACAAAGATTTCAGATACACTGGCAATGCTTGCAACAGGAGGTGGTAAAAATGAATAAACTTTATGTAAAACTTGTAAAGACAAATATTAAAAATGGCAGGCAGTTTTACATTCCATATATACTTGCCGGGATGCTTATGGTTATATTATTTTACAGCATGAGGGCAATATATTACAATGACGGGCTTAAACATATGCCAGGCAGCCGTGATATACAGACAATTATGAATTTAGGCACATATGTTATCGTAATATTCAGTTTTATTTTTATATTTTATACCAACAGTTTTATAATGAAACGCAGAAAAAAAGATATTGGAATTTACAATATACTTGGCATGGAAAAACGGCATATTGCAAGGGAACTTTTCGCTGAAACTATGCTGATTGCAGCAGTTGTCATTATAGGCGGGCTGTTTACAGGTGTTGTATTTAATAAATTTTTTATGATGTTTTTGTACAAAATCCTGAATTTTGAAACAAGTATAAAATTTACTGTTTCATGGGCAGCAGTCTGCCATGCTTTAGTTATATTTGTAATATTATATTTAATGACAATAGTATATAATGTTATGCAGGTAAGGCTTTCTAACCCTATTGGACTTCTTAAGGGAAGCAGTACAGGCGAAAAAGAACCTAGGACAAAAATATTTATGGCTATTATGGGGTTTGTATGTATTGGAACAGGATATTATTTTGCGCTTACAACAGAAAACCCTGTACAGGCACTTATGCTTTTTTTTGTGGCAATAGTGCTTGTTATTATTGGAACATACTGCCTTTTTGCAGCAGGCAGCATTGCAATTTTAAAGATGCTTAAAAATAATAAGAATTACTATTATAAGAAAAAACATTTTATTGCGGTATCAGGCATGATTTACAGAATGAAACAAAACTCTGTTGGCCTTGCGAATATCTGCATACTTTCTACAATGGTGCTTGTAATGGTTTCCACTACTGTAAGTATGTATATAGGTGAAGAAGATATTTTAAAAACACGTTTTACATCAGAAATTAAGGTTTCTGCCTACTCAGACAAACTTGCAGACAGAACCAGGCTTAAAGAACTTATTGAAAAAACTGTCAAAGATAACGGAAGAAATATTACAAAGGAATACAGTAATCTTGAACTGCTTTTTGCAGGATATATGGAAGATGGAGAGTTTAAACTGCTAGATAAAAAACTTGATTATACAGAGATGGCGCTTATAACATTTATAACAAAAGAGGATTATGCCAGTACACATGGCATAGATGCAGGTACGCTTTTAGAAGATGAAATTGCGCTGTTTGGCTCACCTGTGTATAAAGGAGATGAATTTAACGCATTTGGACAGAAATTAAAAGTAAAAAAGTTTGAAGACTTTGATTCTAAGAGTGATGAAGCGGCAGCACTGTCCCATACGGTTAAAGAATATTACTACGCTGTAGTTAGCAATGAGTCTGTTCTTGAAAAATTAAATGAAGCAGCAAAAAACAGTAAAAAAAGTACAACTATCAACTGGAATTATAACTTTAGCTACCAGTATAATATATATATGGATATTGATGGCACACCTGATGAGAAAAAATCATGTGAAGCAGCTATTAATAATGCCAGGCAGCAATACACCAGCACTCTTAATAGTGAAAATAAAAATGCTGTTTTTTCTGGAATTATGTCTGAAGGAAGGGAAAGCAGCAGGGAAAGCTTTTATACACTGTATGGCGGGTTTTTCTTTCTTGGCATATTCCTGGGTGCAATATTTCTTATAATAACAGTTATTATAATATTTTATAAGCAGATATCAGAAGGTTACGAAGATAAAGAAAGATTTTTAATTATGGAAAAAGTGGGAATGAGCAAAAAAGACATAAAGACCAGCATACGTTCACAGATAAAAATGGTATTTTTGTTTCCTATAGCTGTGGCAACAATACATGTGGCAGCAGCATTTCCTATGATTAAAAGACTGCTTCTAATGCTGAATATGGTTAATTCCGCACTTTATGGCAAGTGTGTAATAGCAGCAGTTTTAATATTTGCTGTAATATATGTAATTGTTTTTATGCTGACATCAAGGACTTACTATAAAATTGTAGGTGATGAAAATAGATAGGCAAATAATTTTTTCTCTTATTCTGATAAAATAGATTGCTTTTGTCAAATAAATGTCATACAATAGTAACAGAATTTCATTAACAATGGAGGTTGCTATGTACGAAAACGAAATTGAAAATATCGCATCAAAAAGAAGTAATGAAGAAGTTTATTACGCACTTTTAGAGTTTACAAAAGATATTATGCAAAAGCGCGGCAGAATAGAAGGGAAGAAAAAGATTTACTATATTTCAGCTGAATTTCTTATTGGAAAGCTTCTTTCAAATAACCTTATTAACCTTGGGATATATGACCAGGTTGCAGAAGCACTTAAACGCCATGGCAAAAACATGGCGGAAATAGAGGAAATTGAACCTGAGCCATCACTTGGCAACGGAGGCCTTGGAAGACTTGCAGCATGTTTCCTTGATTCTATTGCTACACTTGGGCTTCCTGGTGATGGTATTGGGCTTAATTATCATCTGGGTCTTTTTAAACAGGAATTTGAGGACAACCTGCAAAAGGAAGTGCAGAACCCATGGATCAGGCATAAAAGCTGGCTGCGCAGGACTGATACTGGCTATCCTGTAATTTTTGGGGATTTGCGTGTACAGTCAGTAATGTATGAAATTGATGTTATAGGATATGATAATAAATGTAATACACTTAAACTGTTTGATATTGAAACAATAGATGAAAACATGGTTAAGGAAGGCAGTATATCATTTGACAAAAATGATATAAGAAGAAACCTTACGTTATTCCTTTATCCTGATGACAGTGATTATAATGGACAGCTCCTGCGTATTTACCAGCAGTATTTTATGGTAAGCAATGCAGCACAGCTTATTATTGATGAGGCTGTTGCAAAGGGAAGCAACCTTTATGACCTGCCTGATTATGCAGTTGTACAGATTAACGATACACATCCGACTATGGTTATTCCAGAACTTATAAGGCTTCTTCTTAAAAAGAATATAAGCATGGACAATGCTATAGATATAGTATCAAGGATGTGTGCTTATACAAACCACACAATTCTTGCTGAGGCTCTTGAAAAGTGGCCAATCTGGTATCTTGAGAAAGTTGTGCCACACCTTATGCCAGTTATAAAGATGCTGGATGTCAAAGTTAAAGAAAAATATGGCAATAACCCTAAGCTTACAATTATTGATGAGAATAACCTTGTCCATATGGCACATATTGATATACACTATGGGTTTAGTGTAAACGGTGTTGCCGCACTTCATACGGACATCCTTAAAAACAGCGAACTTAAACCTTTTTATGATATTTATCCACAGAAATTTAATAATAAAACAAATGGAATAACATTCAGAAGGTGGCTGCTTCACTGCAATCATGAGCTTTCAAACTTTATCACATCAAAAATTGGTGAGGGATATAAGAAAAATGCTGATGAACTTGAAAAACTCCTGCAGTTTGCATCAGATAAAGAAACTCTTGACAGCCTGCTTGAAATTAAAAAGACTAAGAAAAAAGAATTTGCAGATTACCTTTATGCTAACCAGGGGATTAAGATAGATATAGATTCTGTATTTGATGTACAGGTTAAGCGTCTTCATGAATATAAGCGCCAGCAGATGAATGCACTTTATATAATCTATAAGTATATGGAGATAAAAGCAGGCAAAAAACCAGCAAGGCCAGTAACAATTATATTTGGTGCAAAGGCAGCGCCTGCTTATACTATTGCAAAGGATATTATACATCTTATCCTATGTCTGTCAGAGATTATTAAAAATGACCCTGATGCCAGTCCTTACCTTAATGTGGTCATGCTTGAAAATTACAATGTGACATATGCAGAAAAGGTTATTCCTGCTGCTGATATCTCAGAGCAGATTTCCCTTGCATCAAAAGAAGCAAGCGGGACAGGCAATATGAAGTTTATGTTAAATGGCGCTGTAACCCTTGGCACAGATGACGGTGCTAATGTTGAAATACATGAGTTTGTAGGTGATGACAATATTTATATATTTGGTGAAACAAGTGAACAGGTTATAGAACATTATAAAAATTCTGATTATTCACCTGAAAAGATATATGACGAAGATAAGGAAATTGCAAAACTTGTTGACTTTATTATCAGCAAGGAGTTATTTGCAGTTGGCAATAAAAAGAGCCTTA
Organism: Lachnoclostridium sp. UBA7122; assembly: GCA_002493085.1. Taxonomy (GTDB): domain Bacteria; phylum Bacillota; class Clostridia; order Lachnospirales; family Lachnospiraceae; genus Butyribacter. The sequence continues at coordinate 13,487 of DKXQ01000181.1, read as the reverse complement.
TAAGGCTTTATATGGAAATTGTAACTAAAGACTGGTTTATGGCGCTTCTTGACCTTAAAGAATATATAAAAGTTAAAGAGCAGATGCTTGCTGGCTACGAGGACAGGGACAAATGGGCATCAAAAATGCTTGTAAACATTGCAAAAGCAGGTTTCTTCTCATCTGACAGGACGATTGCGCAGTATAATGAAGATATCTGGAAATTAGGTTAAAAACACAATTAAATCATGGATGGAGAAATGATTATATCACTGCCGGTACTGGTTGTAGTTTTTATTATTATTGCCGCTGGCTATGTAATATTGTCTAAGATAGTATATAAAAAATGGGGATATACTAAAAAAAGGGAACAGGAACTTGAAAATGCCAGTGGGAAAGAATTTTTCCACAGACATAAATAATAATAGTTTATTTGTGGTATGATAAAAGTGTGCTTCTTTTGCACAAAAGAAGGAGTCCTGCTGTTACTATTCACGGTTGTGTACAGAAGCACACTTTATTATATATAGTGCATATACATAATGTTTGCGGATGCTTTATATCTGCAGAAAGGAAGGATTGGTTTATGAAAAGAGTAGGCTTTTTAACAAGTGGAGGCGATTGCCAGAGTTTAAATGCCACTATGAGGGGTGTAGCTAAAACATTGTACCAGAAATATGATGATGTTGAGGTTTATGGTATTCTGGAAGGCTACAAGGGGCTGATTTATGGCAATTACAGAGTTATGAAATCAAGTGATTTCTCAGGAATTCTTACAGAAGGCGGAACAATTATTGGAACTTCAAGACAGCCGTTTAAGAAGATGCGTGAACCAGATGAAAACGGACTTGATAAAGTGCAGGCAATGAAAGATAATTATAAACAGTGGGGACTTGACTGCCTTGTAGTCCTTGGCGGCAACGGTACTCATAAAACTGCCAATATGCTGAGTGAAGAGGGACTTAATGTTATAACTCTGCCAAAAACTATAGACAATGATATATGGGGCACTGATATTACATTTGGCTTCCAGAGTGCAGTAAATATTGCAACAAATGCTATTGACTGTATCCATACTACAGCTGCTTCACATGGCAGGGTATTTATTGTAGAAGTTATGGGACATAAAGTTGGATGGCTTACACTTCATGCAGGTATTGCCGGTGGCGCTGATATAATTCTTTTGCCAGAGATACCATATGATATTAATGTTATAGTAGATGCCCTTGATAAGAGAAATAAACAGGGCAAGAAGTTTTCTATACTTGCAGTTGCAGAGGGAGCTATTTCAAAAGAAGATGCTGCACTAAGCAAGAAGGAGTTAAAAGCAAAGCTAAAGAAACAAGAAAAAGTTTTCCCATCAATTTCATACCAGATTGGCCAGGAGATAGAAGAAAGGACAGGCCAGGAAGTACGTATTACTGTTCCAGGCCATACACAGCGCGGTGGGGAACCATGCCCATATGACCGTGTAATTTCAAGCAGGCTTGGTTCAGCAGCAGCAAGGCTTATAATTGAAGAAAGATATGGATATATGGTTGGATTCAGGAATAATGAAATCATTCCTGTTCCGCTTAACGAAGTTGCAGGCAGGTTAAAAACAGTTAATCCTGATTCTTCTATTATCAGGGAAGCAAAGGGCCTTGGCATAAGTTTTGGTGATTAAACCTGATTATAACATTAAAAGCTTTGGAGGCTTTATATGTCTTATACTGCTCTATACAGGAAGTTCCGTCCCAATAATTTCGATGATGTAAAAGGACAGGAACACATTGTAACAACCTTGAAAAATGAAATACGGACAGAACGTATTGGACATGCATACCTGTTTTGCGGGACAAGGGGGACAGGCAAGACGACAGTAGCAAAAATACTTGCCAAAGCAGTTAATTGTGAGCATCCGGCAGATGGAAGCCCATGTAATGAATGTAGTATGTGCCAGAAGATTAACAGACAGGCTTCAATGAATGTTGCAGAGATAGATGCAGCATCAAATAATGGTGTTGCGAATATCAGGGATATAATTGATGAAGTCCAGTATTCCCCGGCAGAAGGAAAATACAAGGTCTATATAATAGATGAGGTGCATATGCTTTCTACAGGGGCTTTCAATGCTTTGCTTAAAACACTGGAAGAACCTCCCCCATATGTAATATTTATTCTTGCAACAACAGAAGTGCATAAGATTCCTATAACAATATTATCAAGATGCCAGAGATATGATTTTAAAAGAATCTCTGTTGATACAATAGCATTAAGGCTCAGGGAACTTACAGGCCAGGAAGGTGTTGACGCAGAGGATAAAGCGTTGAGGTATATAGCAAAGGCGGCTGATGGTTCTTTAAGGGATGCCTTAAGCCTGCTTGACCAGTGCATTGCATTTTACTTTGGGCAAAAGCTTACTTATGACAATACACTGGATGTGCTTGGAGCTGTTGATACAAGTGTATACAGTACTATGTTTAATTATATTATAAGTTCAGATGTTATGGGATGTATAAAGCTTATAGACAGCATGATGGTCTCAGGACGTGACTTAAACCAGTTTGTGACAGAATTAGTCTGGTATCTGAGAAACCTGTTAATTATATTATCATCTGCTGATGGTGCTGGTATAGTTGATGTTTCTTCAGAACAGCTTGCAAGTATGCAAAAAGATGCCAGAAGTACTGGTACAGAGGTTCTTATAAGATATATCCGGGTACTGTCAGAGCTGTCAGCACAGATAAAATATGCATCCCAGAAACGTGTACTAGCTGAAGTCTGTTTTATAAAACTCTGTAAACCGCAGATGGACAGTGGACAAGACCTGTCTTCTGTTATTGCAAGGATTGCCTTACTTGAAAAAAAGATTGAAGAATACAGCAGTTTAAGCAGTGTAATTGCTGGCAGCACAGACAGCTTTAAAGAGGCTCCGCCATCCATGCCACATGCAGATAAGGCACAGGAAGATGGACACAGGATTATTCCAAAAGCTGTACCAGCAGATATAAAAGAAGTGGTTAAAAGATGGAATGATATTATAAGCAAATGTGATATAGTAGAACGTTCAATGCTTTCTGACGTGACAAAAACCATATCTGACAGCGGGGAACTAATCCTCCAGTTTACTGATCCTGTAGATGAGGAATATTTCAGACGGGATGATGGCAGGCAGCTTGAAGCACTTAAAACTGTTATAAGCAATATTACAGATAAGATGGTTGATATACAGACAAGGACCGTTACAGAGGAAACAGACAGGCACACAGATGATTTATCAGAGATAATACATTATGATAATATAGAATATGTATAATATAAATAGTAATTGGAGGATTTGGCTATGGCAAAACGTGGAGGTTTTCCAGGTGGCGCTATGCCTGGCAATATGAATAATATTATGAAACAGGCACAGCGCATGCAGAAACAGATGGAGGAAAAGTCAAAAGAATTAGAAGAAAAAGAGTGGGAGGCAGCTGCAGGTGGTGGCGCTGTTACAGTAAAGGTATCAGGCAAGAGAGAAATTCTTTCAGTCCAGCTTTCGCCGGAAGTTGTTGACCCTGATGATATAGAGATGCTTGAAGATTTAATAGTAGCTGCTGCCAATGAGGCACTGCGCAAAATGGAAGAGGAAAATGCAGCAGTGATGCAGCAGCTTACAGGCGGTCTTGGAGGGCTGTTTTAACTAATGGAATTTTATAGTTCACATATTAATAACCTTGTAGAACAGTTGTCAGGACTTCCTGGCATAGGGATAAAATCTGCACAGCGCATTGCTTTCCATATACTAAATATGCAGGAAGACCAGGCCGTGGCTCTTGCAGGGGCAATAACAAGTGCAAGAAAAAATGTCCGCTGCTGTAAAGAGTGCTGCACATATACAGACGATGAAATTTGTCCAATATGCAGCAGTCCGCAGAGAGACCATACACAGATAATGGTAGTAGAAAATCCAAGAGACCTTGCAGCTTATGAAAAAACAGGCAAATACAGCGGAGTATACCATGTACTGCATGGGGCTATCTCCCCTATGGCAGGCACAGGGCCACAGGATATAAAGCTGGATGAACTTATGGTAAGACTGCAGGGGGATGTCAGGGAAGTTATTGTTGCAACTAATAAAAACCTTGAAGGTGATACAACTGCCACATATATCAGCAAGCTTGTGAAACCACTTGGAATAAAAGCCAGCCGCATTGCGAGCGGAGTGCCCGCTGGCGGAGACTTAGAGTATATTGATGAAGTAACTTTATACAGGGCATTGGAAGGAAGAACAGACATGTAATTCTGTTCTTTTTTCAATTACACGCAAAATACCACTTGCAATAAATTCTGAAAGTTCTACTACAGTAGATAATTTTGTTGTCTGTAAAGTTAAATGGCTGTTGGAATCAGATGTGTTTACAATACCTGTTATAAATGCATCACCAACGCATGGCAGCTTTTTATTAACACCTATTCCCGGGGAAAGAGGACCATATCCCATTGTTACATGGCCAATATGCTGCCTGACACCAAGTGATGCATCAATAGCTATAATATATGGCCTGGCTATAGTGCTGTATATATAATCAATTGTTTTACCAAGGTTTTGTGCATGTACAGGTGATGAAAGTTTTCCAAAGACAGGAAGGTTTTTATTATTTTTTGTAAGTATATGGCCAGTTATAGGACCAAGACAGTCTCCAGTTGCACGGTCTGAACCAATGCACAGGAATACAATATTCTGGTTTTTGCTGTAGCATTGTTCATAATGGATAAATAATGTTTTTACAAATTTGGAAAAAGATGCAGAACGGTACACGTTAAAATACTTTATTTCTGTTGATATATCTGACATATATTTACACCTTTCTTTTAGTTATAATTTTGATTATGCCCTTATACCTGCTTTTTTATGCAAGTCGAATTTTAGTGTTAAGATACCTGAAGGGATACACTGTTTTCGACAAAAAAGGCAGATATACAATGTTAGAATCTTAGAAAATATTAGAAAGGTGTGCATGCAGAATGGAAAACAGGAATTTTGGTAATTTAGGTGAGTATGCTAAAGAGTCAGCACATAAGGAATATGTTTACAGCCGTCTGCCAGAAAATATAAGACAGATAGGTGAAACAAATGGGCATCTGAAGATATACATAGAAGATTATGTAATGACATATATACACCAGATATTTAATGAAAGACAGGAAAAAGCCATAGTTGTATTTCTCGGAAAAAGAGGAAAGGAAAAGGCAGCAGGATGTACATTTATATACGGTGCTATATCAGTCCTGTGTGATATAATGGAAGGTCCAAAAGAGCTTACAGCTGATAAGTGGAACCAGATATACAAGGACATGCATGATAATTTTCCAGGAGCACAGATGCTTGGCTGGGGATGTGGTGTAAGCATGTGGAACAGCAAAGCTGATGCTTCCGTAAGACAGATACATGGGAAATACTTCAGTGAAGATGGAAAGCTGCTTTTTGTAGCAGATATTTCGGAAAAAGAAGAAAAGATTTTTGTATGGTATGATGGGGATTTAACTGAACAGCCTGGTTTTGTGGCCTATTATGAAAAAAACCCACAAATGCAGGACTACATGCTTAAAGGAAAGAATAAGGACAGCATAGAATCATCTTACCATGATAATGTCACTGAAAATATGCGCAGTGTTATTAAAGAAAAAGAGGACAAGCACATTATACAGACAAAACATATTGGCTATATAGCAGCCGCTACTATGCTTGTTATAATCATTACCGGAGCCAATTTATTATATAGGAGCATGAATAAGATAAGAAATCTTGAAGCAGCTGTTGCTACAGTAGAGGGATATATGGACAGCACTATGGTCAGGGCTGTTATGACCGGTGAAAGTTCTATACAAAAAGATGATGAAAGCACAGTAAAAAATAATAAAACAGGCAAAACAGAAAAGACTAAAAACGGCAGTACTGCAAAGCCACAAGATAAAACTGCTGCCAGCACAGCAGCACCTTCAAAAAAACCGCAGAGAGCCCGCAGTGGCGCTAAAAAGAACACTAATGCAAAAAAAACAAGCACCTATAATGGAAAATATGAAAGTTATATTGTGCGTACAGGTGATACATTAAGCCAGATTGTATGGAAACAGTATCATTCATTTTATTATCTTGATAAAGTAATGAGGGCAAATAATATAAAGAACTCTGATAAAATATATGAAGGAGATTGCATAATATTACCTGATTTTTCAAAAGAATAACTTTATTGCTTGCTTTGTACTATTTGATAAGTTATACTTAATTACAAACGAAGAACAGGGGACTGGAATATGGATAGTTTTGTAGGGCGCTCACAGGATATATCTGTTATAAGTGGGCGCCGCCGTAAAATAACGATATTTATATTGATATGTATTGCCTGCATTGTTACAGCGGGTGGCATATTTGTTTTACTTCTAAAATCATTTATGAACAGGCAGTATACATCATATGAAGTAACAGAAGAAACAGAAATAAAAGACAGCAGTTTTGCAAATTATACATCATATGGCAATAAAATACTCAGATACAGCCGTGATGGGATTTCTGCAACCGATGCATCTGGAAAGACAATATGGAATGGCAGTTATAACATGGTTTCACCAGCTGCAGATATATGTGGAAGCTATGTTACTGTAGCAGATATAGGAGGCAAGTCCCTTTTTGTATACAATGGCGAGGGACAGGGATGGGAAATTAAAACAGATTATCCAATAGTACAGGCCTCTGTTTCAGAGCATGGCATAGTTGCAGTCCTGCTTGAACAGCCTGGTTCTAATGTAATAAATATATATAATCCATATGATATATCTGATAAACTGCTTGTTGAAATACCTACAAATATTGATGATGGATATCCTGTGTGTATAGATATTTCACCAGAAGGAACTAACCTGGCAGCAGCATATGTATGTGTGACAAACGGCAAAATCCAGAGCCGGGCTGCTTTTTATGATTTTACAGATGTCGGACAGAATACAAACTGTCTTGTTGGAGCAAAAAACTACGATGAAATTGTAATTGCAGATGTAAGGTTTCTTGGAAACAATAATATATGCATATTTACTGATAACGGTTTCAGTGTATGGAGCAATGCAAAACAGCCCAAAGAAGTTTATTCACAGACGTATAAAACTAAGATAAAAAGCGCACTCTGTAATAGTAAATATGTAGGAATGATTATTGAAAACAGCAATATGAAAACACCATACCAGATGAAAATATATGATATGGATGGGGAAACCGTGCTGGATATGGGAATTAATGCAGGATATACTACAGCCAGGATGTATGACAATGATGAAATTCTGCTTAATTCGGCATCACAGTGTATAATATTCCGTTTAAATGGAGTAGAAAAGCTGTCATGCAGCATAGATGGCAAGGTTACAGAGTTTTTTCCAGCGGGCAGCATAAACAGATATTATTTTGTAATGGAAAATAAAATACAGGAAATCAAGCTGAAAAATAAAAAATAAAGCTATAAAAGTGTTGACAAATAAATATTTGCATATTAAAATAAGCGGGTATGCAAATTTTGCATAAGTAACCAAAATATATAAACAGGAGGTGAAATTAATGCCAACATTTAACCAGTTAGTAAGGAAAGGAAGAAAGGTTTCAAAAAAGAAGTCTAATTCTCCTGCACTCCAGTACACATACAACTCTCTTAACAAGAAGGTTGTAGAGCAGAGCTCCCCACAGAAGAGAGGTGTCTGTACTGCTGTCCGTACCGCTACCCCTAAAAAGCCTAATTCAGCGCTTAGAAAGACAGCCAGGGTACGTCTTTCAAATGGTATGGAAGTAACAAGTTATATCCCAGGTGAGGGACATAACTTACAGGAGCATAGTGTTGTTCTTATCCGTGGCGGCAGGGTTAAGGATTTACCAGGTACAAGATATCATATTGTACGTGGAAAACTTGATACTGCAGGCGTTGTGAACAGGAAGCAGGCCCGTTCTAAATATGGAGCAAAGAGACCTAAAAAGTAATATTCACTAATTTGGGGAAGTGCCGGATTAATTTCACATTATAAATTAACCTGGTGCGGACACAGAATACCGTGAGTACCTGTGAATTAATAATAGCAATGTGCGCAATACCTAAGCATTGCTAAATAATGTTAAGGAGGGAAGTAACGTGCCACGTAAAGGACATATACAGAAAAGGGACGTATTAGCAGACCCTGTATACAAGAATAAAATTGTAACAAAACTTATTAACAATATTATGCTTGATGGCAAAAAAGGGACCGCCCAGAAAATTGTTTATGGCGCTTTTGAAGAGATAGCAGCAAAGTCTGGAAAAGATGCAGTGGAAGTATTCGAGGAGGCTATGAACAATATTATGCCACAGCTCGAAGTAAAAGCAAGACGTATCGGTGGTGCAACCTACCAGGTACCTATTGAAGTAAGACCTGACAGAAGGCAGGCTTTAGCACTGCGCTGGCTCACTCTTTACTCACGTAAAAGAGGCGAGAAGACAATGAAAGAAAGACTTGCCAACGAGATTTTAGATGCGTCTAATAATACAGGCGCTGCTGTTAAGAAGAAAGAAGATATGCATAAGATGGCAGAAGCAAATAAAGCTTTCGCCCATTACCGCTGGTAATTTTGTCTCATGTAATATAAAATCAGGAGGTATAAAGCCTTGGCTGGAAGAGAATATCCACTTGAAAGAACAAGGAATATCGGTATTATGGCCCATATCGATGCTGGTAAAACAACATTGACAGAGCGTATTCTTTATTATACTGGTATTAATTATAAAATTGGTGATACCCACGAAGGTACTGCAACTATGGACTGGATGGCACAGGAGCAGGAAAGAGGCATCACAATCACATCTGCGGCTACTACTTGCCACTGGACAATGGAAGACCATACAAAGCCGATGGATGGTGCATTAGAGCACCGCATCAATATTATTGATACACCAGGACACGTTGACTTTACTGTTGAAGTTGAGCGTTCTCTCCGTGTACTTGATGGCGCTGTTGGTGTGTTTTGTGCTAAGGGCGGTGTTGAGCCACAGTCAGAAAATGTCTGGAGACAGGCTGACACTTATAATGTGCCTAGAATGGCATTTATCAACAAAATGGATATTTTAGGTGCAAACTTTTTCGGTGCTGTTGACCAGATACGTGACAGATTAGGTAAAAATGCAATTATTGTCCAGCTGCCAATCGGCAAAGAGGATGAATTTAAAGGTATAGTTGACTTATTTGAGATGGAAGCATACATCTACAATGATGAAAAAGGTGATGATATCTCAGTAGTGCCAGTTCCTGATGATATGAAAGAACAGGCTGAACAATACCATACAGAACTCGTTGAGAAAATCTGTGACCTTGATGATGACCTTATGATGGTTTACCTTGAAGGAGAAGAACCGCCTATAGAAGACATGAAAAAAGCACTGCGCAAGGCTACATGTGAGTGCACGGCTGTGCCTGTCTGCTGTGGTTCTGCATACAGAAATAAAGGTGTACAGAAACTTCTTGACGCTATACTTGAATATATGCCTGCACCAACAGATATTCCTGATATCACAGGTGTAGATGAAGATGGCAACGAAGTTGTGCGCCATTCTTCTGATGAAGAACCTTTCTCAGCACTTGCATTTAAGATTATGGCTGACCCATTTGTTGGCAAGCTTGCATTCTTCAGGGTTTATTCAGGAACACTGAAATCGGGTTCTTATGTGCTTAATGCGACAAAGAACAAGAAAGAGCGTGTAGGACGTATCTTACAGATGCATGCAAACAAGAGGGAGGAATTAGAAAAAGTTTATTCAGGTGATATAGCTGCTGCTGTAGGTTTAAAGACTACAACGACAGGTGATACAATCTGTGATGAGCAGCACCCTGTTATACTGGAATCTATGGAATTCCCAGAGCCTGTTATTGAACTGGCTATTGAGCCTAAGACAAAAGACGGGCAGACTAAGATGGGTGAAGCTTTAGCAAAACTTGCTGAAGAAGACCCGACATTTAAACAGCATACAGACCCTGAAACAGGACAGACAATTATCGCAGGTATGGGCGAACTCCACTTAGAGATAATTGTAGACCGCCTTCTCAGGGAATTTAAAGTAGAAGCCAACGTAGGTGCTCCACAGGTTTCTTATAAAGAGACATTTACAGAATCTGTTGATGTAGACAGCAAATATGCTAAACAGTCTGGCGGACGTGGACAGTATGGGCACTGTAAAGTTAAGTTTGAGCCTATGGACCCTAACGGAGAAGAGACATTTAAGTTTGAGTCAACTGTAGTTGGTGGTGCAATTCCTAAAGAATATATACCAGCAGTTGGCGAAGGTATCGAAGAGGCAGCACAGGCAGGTGTACTTGGAGGATATCCAGTACTTGGTGTACATGCTACTGTATGGGATGGTTCATACCATGAAGTCGATTCAAGTGAACTGGCATTCCACATTGCAGGTTCAATGGCATTTAAAGATGCTATGAAGAAAGCAAAACCTGTACTTCTCGAGCCTATTATGAAAGTTGAAGTAACAATGCCTGAGGAATACATGGGCGATGTAATTGGTGATATCAATGCACGCCGTGGACGTATAGAAGGCATGGACGACCTTGGCGGTGGAAAGATTGTAAGAGGATATGTGCCACTTGCTGAGATGTTTGGTTACTCAACAGATCTTCGTTCAAAGACACAGGGACGTGGAAACTATTCAATGTTCTTTGAAAAATATGAACAAGTTCCAAAGTCTGTACAGGAAAAAGTGCTTGCAGCGAAAAATTCAGACTGATAGTAGAATTAAATTGTCTTAAAAGACTTGAAAAATGGTTAATTTTGCAATATAATAAATCCCATAGCGTAGTTAGATGCGCAAAACGGCAAGGCATTGTGTGCCTATTTATTAAAAGGAGGATAATTAAAGATGGCTAAAGAAAAGTTTGAAAGAACTAAACCTCATTGTAACATTGGTACTATTGGACACGTAGACCATGGTAAAACAACTCTTACAGCTGCTATTACAAAAGTACTTGCTGAGAGAGTTTCAGGTAAGAATGCAGCAGTAGATTTTGAAAATATTGATAAAGCTCCAGAAGAGCGTGAAAGAGGTATCACAATTTCTACAGCACATGTTGAGTATGAAACAGAAGCAAGGCACTATGCACACGTTGACTGCCCAGGCCACGCTGACTATGTAAAGAACATGATTACAGGTGCTGCACAGATGGATGGTGCTATCCTCGTTGTTGCTGCAACTGATGGTGTTATGGCACAGACAAAAGAGCACATACTGCTTTCACGTCAGGTAAACGTTCCTTATATTGTTGTATTCCTTAACAAGTGTGATATGGTTGATGATGAAGAACTTATCGAATTAGTGGAAATGGAAGTTACAGAAGCACTCGAAGAGTACGGATTTAATGACTGCCCAATTATCAAAGGTTCAGCTCTTAAAGCACTTGAAGACCCTTCAAGCGAATGGGGCGACAAGATTATGGAACTTATGGAAACAGTTGACAGCTATATTCCAAATCCAGAACGTGATACAGACAAGCCATTCCTTATGCCAGTAGAAGACGTATTTACAATTACAGGACGTGGTACAGTTGCTACAGGAAGAGTAGAGAGAGGTACACTTCACCTTAACGACGAACTTGAAATCCTTGGTGTTAAAGAAGACACTAATAAGACAGTTGTAACAGGTATTGAAATGTTCCGTAAGATGCTTGATGAAGCACAGGCTGGTGACAACATTGGAGCACTCCTGCGTGGCATCAACCGTGACCAGATTGTACGTGGCCAGGTACTTGCTAAGCCAGGGACTGTAACATGCCATAAGAAATTTACAGCACAGGTATACGTTTTAACAAAGGATGAAGGTGGCCGTCATACACCATTCTTCAACAACTACCGTCCACAGTTCTATTTCAGGACAACAGACGTAACAGGTGTTTGCGAACTGCCAAATGGTACAGAAATGTGCATGCCTGGTGATAATGTAGAAATGACAATCGAGCTTATCCATCCTGTAGCTATGGAGCAGGGTCTTAACTTCGCTATCCGTGAGGGTGGTCGTACTGTAGGTTCAGGTAAGGTTGCTAAGATTATTGAATAATCAGTAAAAAGCTGGATTTTATGGGGCTTCTTGGTGTTTCAGGAAGTCCCATTTTTCTATAAATAATTACTATAGTTTAAGAAAGTGGCTCTAAAATGGTTCTATAAATATAAAGTGTACAATTTAATGATTAGATGATATCATAGAATTATATTATTTGGGGGAAACTAATTTATGATTTCTTTTATTTCAATTCAAATTAATAGTTTAGAGTCATATGAAAAGTTGTCAGATTGTATGCCGGAATCTCTTATTGATAAAGATACAATAAGTGTTTTAAAAAATAATTTAGCAACGAAATGTGATGAAATTAGGATAGAATATCCATATTATGATACGGATTATTTAAGTACATTTTATATTCATTATGCTCAAAAATTAAGAAATTATGATAAGAAATGTTGTCGTTTGCACATTTTAAAAAATGAAGAATATTATGGATATATAGTGTTACGTCCAACAGTCGTTGGCACAAAATTTGGAAGAACATTAATTAATCCGAGAATACTAATAAATGAAAAGGCATATATTACATTGTATGATTTTAAGGCATATATAGCTGGGAATACAATGTCAGTAAGTAGCTTTCCATGGAAATCACAAGAAACAGATATTTCTGTTTGTGCACATACGGCAACATGGACAATTCTACGTTATTATGGTAATAAATTTAAAAATTACGTCGATACTACTATTGGTGAAATAGTTAATGTCGCAAATAATGATTGGGGAAGAAAAACACCTTCAATAGGTCTAAATCCTATTCAGGTTTCTGATATATTTAAGAAATATGGATTTAGTCCGCTTATTCTTCAATGTGAGAAAGAATTAGACGATAAATTTATTGAAGAAGTAATGGCATATATTGAATCAGGGTTGCCAATGGTTGGATTTTTGTATCCTATAAGACATGCAGTTTCAATTATAGGTCATGGATTGATGGATAAAAATATTTTAGATGACCAAATATTAGTTAAAAGTATTATAGATTCGGAAATTGATGTTGTTCCACATGTAAAGTTGGTTAGTGATCTTTATGTAATGGATGATAATCTTTTTCCTTATAAAAAAATGAAACTTGGCTGGGCAGACAGTCAAGGTGATATGAGGTATGGGGCTGCTGAATTAAAATATTGCGTAGTTCCTTTATATCCTAGAATGCAGTTGGTTTATAATGAGGTTTATGCAAGATTTAAGACATGGATGAAAGAGAGAGCAATGGATTGGGAAACTCCATGTGTTTCTAGAATTTATATAACATCCGCAAATTCGTTAAAGAGTGAGGCATTACAGACGATAGGTATGAATGAGCAGTTGGTAGAGGTGATATAGTCTAATAATAAATGATAAGTTGGTGCAAGAAGCATTAGATAACCTTGAAGAATTAAAATGCATAAGACTAGTATATCGTTCAATAAATAA
>DKXQ01000194.1 GCA_002493085.1 Lachnoclostridium sp. UBA7122 | reverse complement strand
CTTTATAAAATATTTATTTTGTGCAGTTATCCTGACTATTCATGGTCTATGCCGTTCATAGTAACATTAATATAATTTAGTTGGAAGACTTCTATAAATATGGACATAGTTTTGTTATATGACAATTTGAAAAAAATTGGAAAATTCAAGAATAATTATAGAAGTTTGAAATACATAGTGCTATAATAAAAAAGAAAAATACAGTTTATAATATATGTTTCACGTGAAACATTATGAAAGGACAAAATATATGAATAGAGTGATTGCGATATCTAATCAAAAAGGTGGTGTTGGAAAGACAACGACTGCTATTAATTTATCAGCATGTCTTGCTGAAAAAGGAAAAAATGTATTAGTGATTGATATGGATCCGCAGGGAAATACTACAAGTGGTCTTGGAATTGCCAAAGAAAATATTGAATATACCAGTTATCAGATTCTTCTGGGAGAAATAAGCATAAAAGAGGCTATTACTCCATCTGTAGTAGAAAGACTTGCAGTAGTTCCATCAGAAAGGGGACTTGTTGGAGCAGAAGTAGAATTAGCAGGAAAAGATAATAGAGAATATATGTTGAAAAGTGAGGTTGATAAAATCAGAAAAGAGTATGACTATATTATTATTGATTGTCCACCATCATTGAATATATTAACTATTAATGCTATGACAACAGCGGATACAGTGTTAGTTCCTATACAGTGTGAATATTATGCACTTGAGGGATTAAGTGAATTAATGTATACTATTGACCTTGTTAAGGATAGACTGAATCCAAAGCTGGAAATTGAAGGTGTTGTTTTTACTATGTATGATGCCAGGACTTGTTTATCTTTACAGGTAGTGGAAAATGTTAAAGAAAATCTCCACCAGAATATTTATAAAAGTATTATACCAAGAAATGTAAGACTTGCGGAGGCACCAAGCCATGGGCTTCCAATAAATATTTATGAGCCAAAGTCAACAGGGGCAGAAGGATATAGAGCACTTGCTGCAGAGGTTATTGAAAGGAGCATTGGTTAGTAATGTCAAAGAGAGGATTAGGCAAAGGTTTAGATGCGCTGATTCCTGAGACAGGAAAAAGTGCAAAAAATAGTAATGATAAAAATGAAACAGAAGTGGTGAAAGAAATAGTAAAAGAAGTAGTGAAAGAAGTTAATACAATAGATATAAATAAAATAGAACCTAATATTTTCCAGCCTAGAAAGACTTTTGATGAAGATTCTATGCAGGAATTAGCTGATTCTATAAAACAGCATGGTCTTATTGAACCTTTGATTGTCCAGAAAAGTAAAGAAGATTTTTATAGTATAATTGCAGGCGAAAGAAGATGGAGAGCTGCAAGAATAGCAGGGTTAAAAGATATTCCTGTAGTTGTGAAAGACTATACAGACCAGCAGATAATGGAAGTAGCGTTAATTGAAAATCTCCAGCGGGAAGATTTGAATCCGATTGAAGAGGCGGAAGCCTTTAACAGACTTATTATAGATTATAATCTTAAACAGGATGAAGTGGCAGAAAAAGTGTGTAAAAGCAGGGTGGCAATTACAAATTCATTGCGCTTACTGAAGCTTGATGAAAGAGTAAAAAGCATGATAATAGAAGATAAAATTAAAGGCGGACATGCAAGAGCCCTGCTTGCTATAGAAGATGGGGATAAGCAATATGAAGCTGCTATAAGAGTATTTGATGAAAAACTGAGTGTACGTGAGACAGAGCGTCTGATAAAGATGCTAAATAATAATGAAATAAATGAGGATATTAAAAAAAGTAAAAAAAATTCACAGGAAGAGTTAATTTATAAACAATATGAAGAAAAACTTAAGCTGGTTATGGGAACGAAGGTACATATTAACTGCAAACCGGGTGGTAAAGGAAAAATTGAAATTGAATATTATTCTCCTGACGAATTTGAAAGAATAATTGGTATTATGTCTATGATAAATTAATTTTATGAAAAGAAGCATAATATATATAATAAAGGAAGGCAGGAGCAGACATTTATGAAATATTTTAATTCAGCGGGGATAGATATAGGTTATGTAGTTATAGGAATGGCTGTGGTTATTATAATACTTTTTATAATGTTGGTTATTAACATGAGCAAAGTCAAAAATATGTGTGCCAGATATGAAAAATTTATGGAGGGAGAAGATGGCAAAAGCCTTGAAAAAACAATATCAGATAAACTTGATGCTATTAGTGTATTAGAGGATAGTGTAAAGGATATAAATGGACAGATTAAAGATATAGTAAGGATTTTGGAAAAGACATATAAAAAAACAGGTCTTGTAAAATATGATGCATTTGAAGAAGTTGGTGGCCAGTTAAGTTTTGCACTGGCATTGCTTACGTCAGAAAATGATGGTTTTATTTTAAATTCTATGTATAGTTCAAGAGAAGGATGTTTTAATTATGTTAAAGAAGTAATCAATGGCGAGACTTTTGTTATATTGTCAGCTGAAGAACAACAGGCGCTTAATGAGGCTAAACACAATAATGGATTGAAAAAAAGTATAATAGAATAACTGTGAAAGAGGCTGGTTCTGCCAGTCTCTTTCACAGCTACAGAAAGCCTGTCCAGTATTATAGCAATATAGTATATATTGATGCATAAGCTTTAATCGGTATGGACAGAACCATAAAGAGGTTTTAAAGAATTTGGAATACAATTAATATCATCATTTATAACTGGTCCGCCATTAAAGTCCTGGTGGTAATTCTTAACACTCTCATTTATTGACAGCATTTTTTTATCAAGAAATGAAATAATATCTGCACATTGACGGAGTTCTTCGCGTATCCCTTCAGGAGCTTTACCTTCAAATTTATAATATATTTTATGCTCAAGGCTTGCCCAGAAATCCATAGCAATTGTTCTTATTTGTATTTCTACCTTTGTATTAACAACATCATTTGATAAAAAAATAGGAACAGATACAATCATATGATAACTTGTATAACCATTAGATTTTGGAACAGCAATATAATCTTTTACCTTAAGCACTGTTACATCATTTTGTTTTGTTATGGCAGCAGCTATGCGGTATATATCTGATGTAAATGAACAGATGATTCTGATACCTGCTACATCATTGATATAACGTACTATATTTTCTACAGTAAGCTCTTTCTGTTTTATGCGCATTTTTCTTGCAATGCTTTCAGCAGATTTAAGCCGGGAAGTTATGTGTTCGATTGGATTATACTGGTGTGCAAGCTTAAATTCATTATTTAATATTTCAAGTTTGGTTGAAATTTCTTTGAGAGCAGCATTATATAATAATAAAGCTTTACTCCATTCCTCTTCCTCGTCATAGTATAACAGCTGTTGCATTTTATCCCCCTTACTAATTAATACGTTTTTTAATTAATTAAACCCATAAATTCTGTTAAAAAAGTTATATCCCCATACAATTATTTTACGTCCTGACCTGCTTGAAAACTGCATTGGATAGCCGAGTTTTCTTCTGGTGATATTTTTGTAAACAGCCCTGTTACTGTCTTTTAGGTATTTCCAGAGATTTTCCCTCTTTTTTAAATTTTCGGGAGAACCTTCATTCACTAAAAGTGCAGAACTGACAATCATCATCATTGCAAGATATTTAATCATGTAATTGCGTAATTTTTTATTTTTAATATGCATAGGATTAAGACAGTCAATCATTAATTTAGTTACTTTAATTTGCTGGTCAATACGTTTTGTCATAACGCTTTCATTGACGGACTGGTCGCTTCTGCCTATATAATACCGGTATAAATTAGTATCAATGTAGTACAGGCTTTTTACATATGGCAAAGGTTTATATGCATAAATATTGTCAACATAAAATGTATGCTCAGGAAGTTTTAATTTACATTCACGCAAGAGTTTTGTCTTATATATTATAGAATGCATTATAAGGTTCTGGCTCATGCGGAAATGCTTAATATCATTCCAGGTAATGTATTTGTCTTTAGGTATAGCACTATTATATGATATGACCTTACGTTTATGGATGCTTGGTTTTTCATATACATAATTGCATATAAGCATATCAAGTGATATTGAATCTGTTATAACATTGCGCAGAAAATCCAGCACCTGGATAAGACTGTCCCTGTCAAACCAGTCATCACTATCAAGTACTTTAAAGTATAGTCCGGAAGCGTTTGCAATTCCAGTATTTACAGCTGAACCATGTCCACCATTTTCTTTGTGTATGGCACGGACTATTCCAGGATAATTTTTACTATATGCATTTGCAATTTCTAATGTATTGTCTGACGAGCCATCATCAACAACAAGTATCTCTATATCTTCTCCTCCTGCAAGCGCTGATTCAATCGCATTTTTCATATATCCAGCAGAGTTGTAACATGGAATAGTTACACTTAATAGTTTCATATAAACCTCCATATAAAAAGCTATTGGTACAATAAGCCTGAATTTTGTTCTGGTTATTTTCTATTATAATATGAAATTGTTTTTGTTTAAAGGGAATAATTATTAATAATTTATTATGCTTGTTATAAATATCTGTAAATAAGTCTTTTTTCCGTTGACTTTTCGCAACAAAAAATTTATACTTAATAAAAATGGTTATATATAGTAACCATTATTTCCATTAATAATTTCTGGAATATGAGAATTTGTATGACAGAAAAAATATATTAGGAGGTTATTATAATGGCAACAAAGGCTAATTACAAGTTGGAAGAAATCGGTGCTGGCAAAGTTGGTTTTTCAAAAACCCGTTCTATCATTGAAGGTGCTTTTTATGGCAACAATGTAGTAAAAGTAAATACTCTTAAAGAGGCTTATAACTTAGCAAAGAATACACCTGGTGCTATAGTTACTGATATGCCTGTTTACAGAGGAGAAGAATTTGGACTTGACACAGATGCCAAGGTATTATTATTTAATGATGGTGCCGTAACAGGACGTTATGCAGCAGCACGCCGTATTAAAGGTTATCCTGGTGTTGATGAAGGAAAGCTTGACAAGGTTGTAATGGATGCCATCTACAAGACACGCTTTAAAAAGTTATACCATGCACAAGTATTTGTTGGTCTGGACCCTGAATTTATGGTTAAAGCACATCTTCTTATTCCTGAAGGAGAAGAGATGCTTATGTACAACTGGATGCTTAATTTCCAGTATATGTCAGATGAGTATATAAAGATGTACAAAGATTCTAAACCTGTTGGAGATGGAAAGGAAGCTGATATCTATATCTTCTCTGACCCACAGTGGGTTCCTGTACCAGCTCCAGATGTTGATTACAGTTGTTTAAGTGACCCTCAGACACTTTGTTATTTTGACACTAATGAAAACTGTGCAGCAATTCTTGGCATGAAGTATTTTGGTGAGCATAAGAAAGGAACACTTACAATGGCATGGGCTATTGCAAACCGCAATGGTTATGCATCATGCCATGGTGGACAGAAAGAATACTCATTGCCTGATGGCAGGAAGTATGTTGCATCTGTGTTTGGCCTTTCAGGTTCAGGTAAATCTACACTTACACATGCTAAGCACAATAATAAGTATGGCGATAATGCTATAACAGTTCTTCATGATGATGCATTTATAATTAATTCTGATACATGCGCATCTATAGCTCTTGAGCCTACTTACTTTGATAAGACAGCAGACTACCCTACAGGATGCCCTGATAACAAGTATCTGCTGACAGCACAGAACTGTTCGGCTACAATGGATGAGGATGGCAAAATCCAGTTAGTTACAGAGGATATACGCAATGGTAACGGACGTGCTATTAAGTCTAAACTCTGGTCTCCAAACCGTGTAGACAAGATTAACTCACCTGTTAATTCAATTATCTGGATTATGAAGGACCCTGCAATTCCTCCTGTAGTTAAGTTAAAGGGTTCAGCTTTAGCATCAGTTATGGGTGCTACACTTGCTACAAAGACTTCTACAGCAGAACGTGTGGCTGCAGGAACAGACCTTAATGCGCTCCGCATTGTTCCTTATGCTAATCCGTTCAGGACTTATCCTCTTGTAAATGACTATGAGAAGTTCAAGAAGCTGGTAGAAGAGAAAAATGTTGACTGCTATATTGTTAATACAGGTGATTTTATGGGCAAGAAAGTACAGCCTAAAGACACACTTGGAATTCTTGAAGCAATAGTAGAAAACAAGGCTGAGTTTAAGAAGTGGGGCAACTTTGATGATATTGAAATCATGGAATGGGAAGGCTTTGTTCCAGACCTCAGTGATGAAAACTACAAGAATGCATTAAAAGCTGCTATGCAGAACCGTTTAGATGCTGTCAAGGGATTTGCTGAGAAGAATGGTGGATATGACAAGCTTCCTGACGAGGCACTTGCTGCTGTACAGAAGCTTATGGATGCTTTAGCATAATAGTTTTTATTCTTAATACAGCAATAACAATATAATGTTTTAGAGCCGTTATACTAAAGATATTAAGTATAACGGTTCTTTTTTTCTTCTTTTTGCATAGGATTAAACATGCAGTCTTAATGTAATTCGTGAGGGAAGGAGAAGGCATTATGGATGACAGACTTGATGAAGTAATTAAAAAATATCCTGTAACAGTAAAATCCAGACGCAGAATAAGGGGAGCTGTTCTTTTAGATACAAATAAAGGCATATACATGATAAAGCCATATATGGCAAGCAAAAAAAGGCTTTTGTTTGAAGAAGGGGTTAAGAAGTTATTGCTAGACAGTGGCTATATGGATGTAGATTATGCCATACCTAATATTGATGACGAATTGCTGACAGATGATGGAAATGGAAAAAAATGGCTGTTAAAGAAATGGTATAGTGGCGAAGAATGTGATATAAAAGATATAAGAAAAGTGCTGCTTGCATCTTCAAACATGGCTGTTTTACATAAAATAATGGCAATTGGACAGGACAGTACATGTGCATTGCCTGTTAAAACAAATAAGCTGGATATCAGGGGTCTTTTTTTGCGCCATAACAGGGAAATAAAAAAAGTATATAGTTATATACGCACAAAGAGACAAAAAAATGAAATGGAAATATGTATTTTAAATTCTTACCAGAATTTTTTTGAACAAGGTAAACGGGCAGAAGAATTTTTAAAAGAAAGTGGTTATGACAAGCTGTTTAATAATACAATAACTGAAGGAAGGGTTAAGCATGGCAGTTATAATTACCACAATATAATATTATCTGGAGACCATGTTATAACTACAAACTTTGAAAAGGCAGATATTGGATTCCAGATAACCGATTTATACGATTTTATAAGGAAAGTTATGGAAAAGAACAGCTGGAATATGAATACAGGGATACAGATAATAGAAGCTTATAAAAAAGAACGCAAACTTGAAAAAGAAGAACAGAAAGTTTTATATGCACTTTTACTGTATCCAGAAAAATACTGGAAGCTGGTGAACTTTTATTATAATGGCAGAAAATCATGGATGTCAGCTAAAAATTTTGAAAAACTGCGCCGTGTATGCGGCCAGGAAAAAGAGCGGATTAATTTTCTTAAAGAAGTAAAAAAGCTTTTAATTTAGTCCTGCTTGTAGTATAATACTATAGAGTATTGCTTTATTCATATGGTAAGGAGGAAAAACCACGTTGTTAAACAGGTTTTATGGTAAAAAAACTGCAGTATTGATGATTTTTATATTTGTTTTGTCAGTTTCTACATCATGCAATGTCAGTGTCAGGAAACGTGTCAGAAACAGAAACAGCACTACTAAAGCTGAAACTGCTAAAGAAGTGCAGACACATAAAATGACAGGGGTTGTAACTAATACTGACCTGGATTTACAACAAGTTACAATACGTGAACTGGACAGTGATGTTGATACTATACTGGATTATAATGCAGTATCTGGTATTACTGATAAATATGGAGAAGATATTACAGGTGATGACCTTGAACCCGGACAGATAATGGAGGTAGTTTACGATACAGAAAAATCAAGTGTTATAACAATGAGTGTTCCTGATAATGTATGGGAGTACAAGAATGTTGATAAATTTTCATTTGATGGCGATGAAAACGCTTTAAGTGTTGCAGGAAGAAAGTACCAGTATACAGACTGGACATATTTTTCTGACCTTGACAGGACAATACAGATGATGGAACTTAACAGCCGTGATATAGTTACAATCAGAGGCATAGGTATTACTGTTTATTCTGTTACACGTACTGCAGGGCATGGCTATATAAGGCTTGCCAATTATGCTCCGTTTTTAGGAGGCATGGTAAGTGTTGGCAACAATATTATTCTTACAGTTACAGAAAATATGCTGCTTACTGCTGGTGTTGGCCAGCACCGTGTAATGCTTAGCAATGGCAAGGTAAATGCTGTTAAAAATGTTACAGTAAAAGATGGTGAAGAAATAACACTTGACTTTAGCGAATATAAAGAAGAAGTTAAGAATATAGGAAATATCACATTTACTATAGAGCCATATGGGGCTGATTTATATATTAATGGCACAAATATTGACTATAGCAGTCCTGTGGCATTAAACTATGGGGAATACAAAATAGAAGTGGAGCTTACAGGCTATACATCTTATACAGGTATCCTCGATGTTGAAAAACCGGAAAGTGAAGTGAAGATTGACCTTATAGATGAAGATGCATCTGTTGATGGTGTTTCCAGTACAGATGGAACGCCAAAACCATCACAGCCGTCACATACACCACAGCCATCTTCTGGCGCAGCGGATGATGTAACAAAAAAGAAGATAGACAGCAGCCATACTATCACTGTACAGGCACCGGAAGGTGCGGAAGTTTATCTTGATAATGTGTATAAAGGACTGGCACCATGTACTTTTACAAAGATAATTGGTTCACAGACTGTTACATTAAGCAGGTCAGGCTATTTGACAAAAAGTTATTCAGTAGATATTCTGGATGATGGTAAAGATGTTAAACTGGGCTTTTCTGAACTGGTGAAAAGTTCCGGTTAAATATATACTTTAAAAATTTCTAGTATAAAAAACTAAGAGGAGGAGTTTGATAATGGATTACAAAGAGACTTATGAATCATGGGTTAGCAATCCTTATTTTGATGAGGACACAAGGAATGAGTTAAAAGGAATATCTGGTGATGATAACGAGATTAAAGAGCGTTTTTACCAGGACCTTGAGTTTGGTACTGCTGGACTGCGTGGCGTAATTGGCGCTGGCACTAACAGAATGAATATTTATACAGTACGTAAGGCTACACAGGGACTAGCTAATTATATTATTAAGGCAGGAAAAAGCCCACAGGGTGTTGCTATTGCATTTGATTCACGCCATATGTCGCCTGAATTTGCAGATGAAGCTGCGCTTTGCCTGGCAGCAAATGGCATTAAAGCATATGTTTTTGAATCTTTAAGGCCTACACCAGAACTTTCATATGCAGTAAGAGAGCTAAAATGTGCTGCTGGTATTAATATAACAGCCAGCCACAATCCGCCTGAGTATAATGGTTATAAGGTATACTGGGAAGATGGCGCACAGATTACACCGCCACATGATACAGGCATTATGGCAGAGGTTAAGGCTGTTACAGATTATGCTGGTGTTAAAACAATGGACAAGCAGGAAGCTATTAAAGAAGGTTTGTATGAGCAGATTGGTGCTGCAATAGATGACAAATATATTGAAGAGCTTAAGAAACAGGTTATACACTGGGACAGCATTAAGGAGATGGGAAGCAAATTAAAGATTGTCTATACTCCTTTACATGGTACAGGAAATATTCCTGCAAGACGTGTGCTTAAGGAAATTGGCTTTGAAAACGTATATGTAGTACCTGAACAGGAACTTCCTGATGGGGATTTTCCTACTGTAAGTTATCCAAATCCTGAATCAGCAGAAGCTTTTGAACTTGCGCTTAAGCTTGCAAAAGAAAAGGACGCTGATCTTGTTCTTGCAACTGACCCTGATGCAGACCGTCTTGGAGTATATGTAAAAGATACAAAGAGTGGTGAATATATTACACTTACTGGCAATATGTCAGGATGTCTGCTTGCAGATTATGAAATTTCACAGATTAAGGAAACAAAGGGGCTTCCTGAAGATGGCAAACTTATAAAGACAATTGTTACATCAAACCTTGCAGATGCTATTGCAAAATATTATAATGTAGATTTAGTTGAGGTACTTACTGGCTTTAAATTTATCGGACAGCAGATTCTTGGCTTTGAAACAACAGGAAAGGGAACATATCTTTTTGGGTTTGAGGAAAGCTATGGCTGTCTTATTGGCACACATGCACGTGATAAAGATGCTATAGTTGCAACTATGGCACTCTGTGAAGCCGCTGCATATTATAAAACGAAAGATATGACTCTCTGGGATGCCATGATTGAAATGTATGAAAGATATGGTTATTATAAGGATGGCGTACAGTCAGTTACTATGAAAGGCATTGAAGGGCTTGGGAAAATCCAGGAGATTATGACAAATCTCCGTGAAAATCCTCCTAAAGAGATTAATGGACATAAAGTTCTCTCATTCCGGGATTACAAGGCAGATACAGTTAAAAATATTGAAACAGGAGAAATTAAGCCAACAGGCCTTCCAAATTCAAATGTTTTATACTTTGATATGTCTGATGATGTCTGGATGTGCGTAAGACCTTCAGGTACAGAGCCTAAGATTAAATTTTACTATGGTGTTGTGGGTGATTCTCTTGATGACGCAGAGAAGAAGTCAGCAGATATGGCACAGGCTGTAACAGATATGGTTGAAAAAATGTCATGTACGAAATGTTCGCAATACTAAATTATAAATGGAGGATTAAATATGCAGAGGAAATTGGAACGGTGGATAAACTGGATGGAATTTGATGAGGTAGTGGCTGGGAAGCACAATGCACCTCACAATATTCTTGGTTTGCATGATTTTGATAATGGACAGGTAATTACAGTTTTCAGGCCACATGCACAGAAAGCTTTTGTCATGGATATGGATGGCAAGAATGTTACTGAGCTTGAAGAAGTGGAAGAAGAATCGGGATTCTTTGGAAAATATGTAAATAGCCGTAAATATAAAGCACCATATAAAGTCCGCATACAGTATTCAGATAATGATATAGTAGAATTTGCAGACCCTTATTGCTTTGAGCCGTATATTACAAGTGCAGATTTATATGTATTTGCAGAGGGAAACCACTATGAAATATATGACAAGCTTGGTGCACACCCTATGACAATTAATGGTGTCAAAGGAACGTATTTTGCTGTATGGGCTCCTCATGCAAGGGCTGTAAGTGTAGTTGGAAGTTTTAATATGTGGGATGGAATGTTGCATCCTATGAGAACTCTTGAAGTATCAGGTATTTATGAGTTATTTATACCTGGTGTAGAGCCTGGCGCAATTTATAAGTACCAGATTCTCACAAGACAGGGTGAAGTGCTTTTGAAGGCAGACCCTTATGCAAACTGTTCACAACTGCGCCCTGACAATGCATCTGTTGTTACAGACCTTACAGGCTTTGTCTGGAGTGATGATAAATGGATGAAAGACCGTGCAGCTAAGGACAGGAATAAGCTTAGGCAGGAACCAGTTTCAATCTATGAGTGCCATCTTGGTTCATGGAAAAAGAAAGATGATGGTACAGAAGATGGATTTTATAATTACAGGGAACTTGCTCCAATGCTTGCGGATTATGTATGTGATATGGGGTATACACATATTGAACTTATGGGAATTGCGGAACATCCGTTTGATGGTTCATGGGGATACCAGGTTACTGGATATTATTCACCGACAAGGCGCTATGGAGACCCACAGGACTTTATGTATTTTGTCAATTATATGCATAAAAAAGGAATCCATGTAATACTTGACTGGGTACCAGCCCACTTTCCACGTGATGCATATGGCCTTGCAAGATTTGACGGACAGCCTCTTTATGAACATCCAGACCCACGCCGCGGCGAGCATCCTCACTGGGGAACTTATATATTTAATTATGCTTACAAAGAGGTTGAAAATTTCCTTATTGCCAATGCACTGTTCTGGCTTAAGAAGTTCCATATTGACGGTTTAAGGGTTGATGCTGTTGCATCTATGTTATATCTTGACTATGGCAAGAATGATGGGGAATGGCTTCCAAATGAAAATGGCGGCAAGGAAAATCTTGATGCAATTAAGCTGCTTAAGCATATGAATGAACAAGTTGAGGAAAGAGCACCTGGTACAATAGTTATAGCTGAAGAGTCTACATCCTGGGCAGGTGTAACATCTCCTGTGCAATTTTCAGGTCTTGGATTCCTGTTTAAGTGGAATATGGGATGGATGAATGACTTCCTTGAATATATGAAACTTGACCCATATTTCAGGTCATTTAACCATAATAAACTTACTTTTAGCATGCATTATGCTTATAGTGAGAATTTTATCCAGGTATTGTCACATGATGAAGTGGTTCATGGCAAGTGTTCTATGATTGAAAAAATGCCAGGTGAATATGAGGACAAGTTTGCAAATTTAAGAACTGCATATGGATTTATGTATGGGCATCCTGGCAAAAAACTTTTATTTATGGGACAGGAATTTGCACAGTTCCGTGAGTGGAGTGAAGAGCGCAGTCTTGACTGGGAGCTTTTAGACTATGATTTGCATACAAAGATGAAAACGTATGTAAAGGATTTAAATAAACTTTATAATGAATATGATGCAATGTATATAAACGATTATGACCCTATGGGATTTGAGTGGATGAGTTGTGATAATTCCAGTATGAGTACTGTCAGTTTTGTAAGGCGTGGTTCAAGTGCTAAAGACCAGCTGCTGTTTATATGCAATTTTACACCTGTGGAGTACACTGGCTTTAGGACAGGCGTTCCGTGTCTTGGAAAGTATACAAAGATAATGTCATCTGATGAGTTGCGTTATGGTGGGACAGGCGTAAAGAATTCAAAAACAGTACAGGCAGAAAAAATTGAGTGCGAGAACAGGGATTATTCAATTGAGATGAATCTTCCACCATTATCTGTTACAATATATAAATTTGATTATAAAGAAAATGTGGAAACAGAAGATACAGAAACAGAAGATAAAGTTAAAGAGGTTAAAGCTAAAGAGAATAAGGTTAAAGAGGATAAAGTTAAAGAAAGTATTTAATATTATGTGTAAAAAGAGCAATCTTAAATATTCATCCTGCTCTTAATTACCATAAAAAGGGGCTGCAGATTATTTCTCCAGCCTCTTTTTATCAATTATTTGTACAGTGTCTATTTTATGTAACTTGATGATACAAATCCTGTATATAATTTGTTTCCATCAAAATAGTTTGTTTTATACCATATATCAGATTTTACATTTACTTTTTTTAAAATGGCAACAGGTGTACCTGTAGGTATAACAGTAAGTATTTTTTTATTAGTGCCTGCAGCTTTGCGCATGTTGAGATTAGCGGTAGCATTTCCTGATGAATAAAACTTTAATAGCGCATCAGATGGAAGGTAACCATTATATGTTTTTGACTTTACCATATATTTTACATGCAGAAAAGATGTAATATCATCAATATATGTTTTTCCAAGGTATTCTATTGTAGAATTTTTTGGCAGAGTTACAAATTTTGCTGCACTGGAGGCAGGTGTTTTTAGTAAGTTTACCTTTGCAGAAACTATTGCCGCCTGTTTTGATTTCATTGTGGCAGCAGTCAGGCTTGTATAGCTGCTGTAATATGTCTTTCCATCTATTTTTACATATGACCGTATTCTGTAATAATACTCATGGTCTGTAAGAAGTTTTGTGTTTTTATATGAAGTAGTGCCACCATCTGGTATGGTCTTTATCCGTTTATATGAACCATTATATATATCTTTTCTGTATATTTTATAGCCCTCAGCGCCATTATCGCCACTCCATTCTAATGTTATGCTTTTGCTGGCGGGTTTAGCTGATATTGTATCAGGATTTTTAGGGTAAATATTAAAATTAACTGTTATGCTTCCAGTGTAATTTCCAATACCTGTTATTGTAGCAGAAGCTTTGCCCGCATATATATTATCTGAATATGTGATATCATAGTCTGTTCCCTCTTCAAGCATGACACTGCCTAGTTTTACATCCAGAGGTGGAAGCAGTTCATCACCAAAGTATTCTTCAGCAGGAATTTCAGAGACTACAGCTCCTGATAAATCAACAGGTTCTGATGTAGGAACAGGTTTTGGTGTGGGTTTTGGCGTAGGTTTTGATGTAGGAACAGGTGCTGGCTCTGGTGTTGGCTTTAATGTAGGTGAAGGTTCTGGTGTAGGAACAGGTTCTGGTACAGCTGTAGTTGTAATAGCAGGGTCATCAGAAGGTGAAGCAGCGCCATCTGTATACCAGAAATTACAGTCAACTACGCCTGTTATTCCGTCAACTTTGCCCTTTTCAGAATACTGCCAGAATTCATATGTACCAGTATAAGTGGACTTTGTATTATAGTTAGCAAGCCATATCTTGTAGTCTTGTGCAAGCTTTGCTCCATTAATTAAGCTGGTTAAATCGCTTTTATTTGCATAGACCATAGGAGTATATCCGGCATCTTCAATTGTGTCACAAAATGCAGCAACATTTTTAGTAGCAGCAGCTTTACTAAGCTTTGCCTTATACATCCTGCCTATAGGTCCTTTTGAATCTGCTGGATATTCATAGTCAATAACTACAGGAAGTGTGACATCATAATTTTTTATTTTTGAAAGACAGTATTCAGCTTCTTCTATAGCTTCATCTGTATTAATGGCTTCTGTAAAATAGTATACTCCTACCTGTATGCCTGCCGCTATTGCGCCTTCAATATTTTCAACAAACTTAGTATCAGTACAGAGCGTTCCTGATGCACCATATCCCCTGTAGCCAGCACGTATAATAGCAAAGTCAGTTCCAGCATCTTTTACAGCATCCCAGTCTATAGTCTTATTATGATATGATACATCTATGCCATTTAAAATATTCATTCCATCAAATGCATCTGCATGTGTATATGTTTTGTCATCATAGATGCTGTCAGTCTTTCCTGCCTTACGCAATGTTTTCTTGGGAAGTGTTGCAGACTCCAGCTTTGTTTCCAGGTTTTTAAGTTCAGGCTGTAAAGCTTCCATTGAGTCTGTTATTGCACTGCCTGTTGTGGCAATGCTACTGCTAGTAGTATTATTTATATCTGTGTTACCTGTTATAGCAGCAGTTGCATATGAAGCAGTATTTTGGATTAGTAATGCAGCTATTAGTAATTTGTTTAATATTTGGTATTTTTTCATATTAACCTCCGTTCTGTAGTTGGTTATTTAATATTTATACATAATGGTTGTGGCAAAAATATGCACATAAGCAAAAATTTTTACATTTTTCTAGTTCAAGTTTTTTTGCGATAGTGTAACTTTATCTAAAGAATCATTTGTAAAAAAATGTAAATAACATATTTTTTTA
>DKXQ01000166.1 GCA_002493085.1 Lachnoclostridium sp. UBA7122 | reverse complement strand
TCAAAAAGCACACTTTTTGATACGCTTTTATATAGAATATTGACATGTTTATATTACATTTTTTAATTGCTTCTTTTGCTATTCCAAAGTTTCCATTAATTTTCTGGATTTTAAATTAAAAGCAGCTAAAACATATTTAAGCCCTGTTTTTTAGGGCTTTATGCACCACTGCGTGCTGCCATGCCAGAGTCCATATATGATATTATATCTAAAAAGTTGCACAATATATCTAATCTTTCATATCTCCAGATAAAGTTACATTACCCCAATTAGCATTAATACTTTACATTAAAATATATATTTGTTATACTTCATTAAAACAATGCTGGAGAAACCAGGAAACCGCTTTTGCTCCTCTGCCAGATATGTCTAAAAATAAAAAAAGGAGGACGGCACTCCTCCCATCACCCAAGGGTAATGGGAGGAGTGCCTGTTACATTATGAATGAAAAAGCTTTGCATACTTTAGAATATAATAAAATTATAAAACAACTTGAAGATCTTGCTTTCTCACCTGTCGGCAAAGAATACTGCCATAATCTTCTTCCGCACAGTGACAGGAAGTGGATTGAAGCATCACAGCGTGAAACTTCAGATGCACTTACACACATCCTTACACAGGGCGGAGTATCTTTTAGTGGCATAAAAGATATACGTGCAAGTTTAAAACGGCTTGAAATAGGCTCTATACTTGGAACTGGCGAACTTCTTGCCATATCAGCACTGTTAGATGCAGCAGGACGCATTAAAAACTACTTCCGCCAGAGCCTTAACGAAGATGATGAAACTGGCGATTCATTAAATGAAAGATATATGCTTATAGAACCGCTTTTTCCACTTATGCAGGAGATAAAGCGATGTATTCCTGCTGAAGATGAAATAGCAGATGATGCAAGTCCCGGGCTTGCACAGACCAGACGGCGGATTAAAACAACAAGTAATAAAATCCATGAACAGCTTGGAAGCATATTAAATAGTGGAAGCCGCAGTATGCTGCAGGATGCAATTATAACTATGCGCAATGGCAGATACTGCCTTCCAGTTAAAGCAGAATACCGCTCTTCTTTTAATGGAATGATACATGACCAGTCTTCTACTGGTTCCACACTTTTTATAGAGCCGGCATCTGTTGTAAAGTTAAATAATGAAATACGTGAACTTGAGTTAAAAGAACAGCAGGAAATTGAAAAAATACTTGCAGAATTAAGTAACCAGGCAGCAGAACAAAACTTTTATATAGAACAAGATTTTAATGTGTTGTCAGAGCTTGATTTTATATTTGCTAAAGCAATGCTGTCTAAAAATATGCGTGCTACTGAGCCCAGGTTCCCAGAAGAAAATTATATTGAAATTAAAAAGGGACGCCATCCGCTTATAGATAGTAAAAAGGTAGTTCCTATAGACCTCAATATTGGAAAAGATTTTTCACTGCTTGTTGTTACAGGCCCTAATACTGGTGGAAAAACTGTTTCTCTTAAAACGGCTGGCCTATTTACACTTATGGGACAGGCAGGCCTTCATATCCCTGCTTTTGATGGTTCCTGTCTGAGAATATTTGATGAAGTTTTTGCAGATATAGGTGATGAACAAAGCATTGAACAAAGCCTTAGTACATTTTCATCACACATGGTAAACACTGTTTCAATACTGGAGCGTGCTAATGAAGAGAGCCTTGTGCTTTTTGACGAGCTTGGCGCAGGGACTGACCCAGTGGAGGGTGCTGCCCTTGCAACGGCTATTCTTTCAAACCTTCACAGCCGTGGTTCTGTAGTTATGGCAACTACACATTACAGTGAACTTAAACTTTATGCATTACAAACACCTGATGTAGAAAATGCATGTTGTGAATTTGACGTTTCAACACTGCGTCCAACGTACCGCCTTTTAATTGGTGTGCCTGGCAAAAGCAATGCTTTTGCAATATCAGGCAGGCTCGGGCTGTCTGATGAAATAATACAAGATGCTAAAAGACATGTTTCATCTGATGCACAACAGTTTGAAGATGTTATAAATAATCTTGAAAAAACCAGGCTGCAGCTTGAAAAGGAGCGCACTATTGCCTCTGAAAACAGGAAAGAAATATCTGCACTGAAAAAAGAACTGCGTGAAAAAACAGAAAAACTTGAAAGTTCCAAAGAACGGATAATACAAAATGCCAATGAAAAAGCTGCAAAAATACTTAATGAAGCTAAAGAATTTGCAGATGAAACTATACGCAAATACACTAAATGGGCACAAAGTGATAAACATATAAGGGAAATGGAAGCTGAACGTGCAAACCTGAGAAACAAGTTAAACGACAGCCATTCAAAGGCGGCTGTACAGAAAAGCAGGCCAAAAGCAAAATCTGTTAAAGCTTCCGACCTTATGATAGGTTCTGATGTAAAAATCCTTTCACTTAATTCTGTTGGAACTGTAAGCACACTTCCAAATGATAAGGGGGATTTCTTTGTGCAGGCAGGCCTGTTAAGAACTAAAGTAAACATTAAAGATATTGAATTAATCCAGACCCATAAAGACAAAGCCAAACCAGCGAAAGGCAGTAAAAATACTGGAAGCGGCAATATAAGAATGGATAAAGCTTCATCTGTACACCAGGAAATAAACCTTATAGGCATGACTGTTGATGAAGCAATACCTTTGCTTGGCAAATATCTTGATGATGCATATCTTGCACATATGGAACATGTCACAATTATACATGGAAGAGGCACTGGTGCATTAAGAAATGCCGTACACGGCCACCTTAAACGTACAAAATATGTGAAATCCTTCCGCCTTGGTGAATTTGGTGAAGGGGATATGGGCGTAACTATTGCAGAATTCAGGTAAAAAAGACCAAAATAAAGAAAAGAGGAAAATATATGCTAGAAAAACAAAAAATCCTTATAGTTGATGATGATGAGAATATTGCAGAACTCGTATCCCTTTATCTTAATAAAGAATGTTTCGACACTAAAATAGCCAATGATGGCGAAGCTGCTATCCTTGCAGCCAAAACGTATATGCCTGACCTGATGCTGCTTGATATTATGCTTCCAGGCATTGATGGTTATGAGGTACTGAGGGAGATTAGAAAATCTTCCTCTCTGCCTGTAATCCTGCTTTCTGCAAAAGGCGAGACATTTGATAAGGTGCTGGGCCTGGAGCTTGGCGCTGATGACTATATAATGAAGCCTTTTGATTCTAAAGAGATGGTCGCAAGGGTTAAGGCAGTACTGAGACGTTTTACACATGAAAAAAATACACCGGCAGCAGACGGGCTGCCAAAGGAATGTGTATCTTTCCCTGATTTAATTATTAACCAGACAGATTATTCTGTAACATATAACGGCCAGAAAGTTGAAATGCCGCCTAAAGAACTGGAGCTTTTATATTTTCTTGCGTCACACACAAACCAGGTATTTACACGGGAACAGATTTTAGACCATATCTGGAGTTATGATTATATCGGGGATACACGTACTGTAGATGTCCATATCAAAAGACTGCGTGAAAAATTTAAAGACCATCCTGAATGGGAGATAAAAACTGTATGGGGCATTGGCTATAAGTTTGATTATCATGGAAAGTAAGGCCGGTTTTTATGAAAATTTCACTTAGAAAAAGATTTTTTTTCTCATATGTATTTATTATAATAGCTGCTTTTATCCTTTTAAATACATATGGACATTCACGCATATATAAAAAGATGCTGACAGACACGGAAGCTGCACTGTATAATGAGGCAGCCATTATCTCAAAGGAATACCTGTCTGGATGGCATCTCCAAAATGCTTATTTTCCTGCATTAAAACGGCACTTTTCGGTACTTCAGGAGTCTTCAGGTGCACAAATCCTGTTAGCTATGCCAGATAGTAAAGTAGTAATTGACTCTGGAAATACACCTGGCTACGAGGGAAAATACCTGGATAATTATGACAAGACATTTCTCTCAAACCGTACACTGATAGATACAGATATAAATAACCTGCTGCCAGAAAAGTCGGTTGTAGTTATATACCCTGTAACTATGTCTATGGAAACAATAGCCTATATTGTGCTTTTAACACCACTTGGCCCAATAAAAAATACCGCACTGCAGCATACAGATACATCAATACTATGCTTTATTATACTGGCTGTTATACTTATAATAGTGCTGGTTTATCTGTATATCCAGACTGCAATACCTATCAATGTTATGACAACAGCAGCTAAAAA
Source organism: Lachnoclostridium sp. UBA7122 (assembly GCA_002493085.1). GTDB lineage: Bacteria > Bacillota > Clostridia > Lachnospirales > Lachnospiraceae > Butyribacter. Next base: position 13,266 of record DKXQ01000166.1, on the reverse strand, counting down.
ATATGCTGACGGCCAGTTTGATTACCCAATGGAAAACTTCCCAGGCAAAGACCAGTCAGAGCTCGCAGGTGCAATCAGGTATATGGCAGATAAGATGTCAGACATGGATAATTACCAAAGCAAATTTATAGCCAATGTATCACATGATTTCCGTTCACCGCTCACATCTATAAAGGGTTATACAGAAGCAATGCTGGATGGTACTATCCCTCCAGAAATGCAAAAAAAATACCTTGATATAATACTTTTTGAAACAGGACGGCTTACAAAACTTACAACAAGCCTCCTGACATTAAACCAGTTTGAAACAGGCGGTACACCTATGGATATCTCTGTATTTGATTTAAACTATGAGATAAAACGGTGCTCTGCTGCCTTTGAGCAGAGGTGCAAAGAAAAGCAAATTTCATTAGAGCTTATATTTGACAGAAAAGAGTTGATGGTACAGGCTGATACCAGTAAAATAGAACTGGTTATACAAAACCTTCTTGATAATGCAGTTAAATTCAGCTATCCAGATTCAGTTATTGAGATACACACTACTGAAAAAAACAGAAAAATATTTGTATCAGTCAAAGACCATGGCATAGGAATACCAAAAGACAGCATAAGCAAGGTGTGGGACAGGTTTTATAAAACAGACAATTCACGTGGCAGGGATAAAAAGGGAACTGGTCTTGGACTGTCAATTACCAAAGAGATAATAGAAGCACATGGAGAAAATATCAATGTAATAAGCACAGAGGGGGCTGGCACAGAATTTATATTTTCACTGCCAGCTGCCCATGCTTAATAAAAATAGTTTAAAGCTGGTGTCCGGGACTGCGCCAGCTTTTTATATTAATCAGCTTAATGCAGGATTATCAAATATTCTTTTCATCCTCTTAAATAAAATCTCCTGCAGTACTGGTATTACTACTATTTCAACCATAAACATCAGGCATGCCTGGGGTACTCTTACCTGCAGTACTCCTGCATATGGGCTTCCATATAAAATTGAAATCCAGTATCCATTAAGCAGCATGCTGAATATAAAATTATTTATGGCAGCAGCACATATTACTCTTGGAAGTGTAACCTTTTTGCAAAAAAACAGCCCCCATACTACACCTGTAATAAGTGCTGTAAGCGTAAGCCCTGGAAAATAAGGTCCTGTAGGAAATATTATTGTTCCAAGAAAATCAGCTAAAGCCCCAACTATGCCTGCTTCTGCAGGACCAAGTAGAATTGCAGTTATAACAAGCGGCAAAAATCCAAAACTAATCTTTAAATTCCATGTCTGGATTGAAAGAAATCTTGAAAATGTTATCTGAAGCGCTATCATCAGGCCCATTAACGCAATGCTTCTGGCTGAAATTTTCTTTTTACGCACCAGTACACAAAAAATAGCAATAATTACTAATGATGCAAGCAAGTATCTTGAAATATCACTTGCAAATACAGTTTTAATTAATTCTAACATACTTCATGTCCTTTCTTTAATGAATGGAACAGCAGCAGAAAGAAAATAAGCACCCAAAGTAGTCCGTCCCGGAAATGAGTGCTTAATTCATTCGTTTCTGACAGCGGATGCGGAGCCACACCGCAAGACTAAGCCTTTCGTCCAAAGGCAACTTCCCATCCTTTGGCACTTAACGCATGGCATCCTACTCTGTTCATATATATTTTTTTATGCGATGTCTTTTTTACTTGCCTGGTCTCCAGCTTAAATGATGCAGGCTGCCTTCAAGCTGCATACCAGCAAAATTATTCTGTCTTAATGCTTCATATAAAACAATAGCAACAGAATTTGACAGGTTTAAGGAGCGGATATTCTGGTTCATTGGTATCCTTATGGCTGTTTCCTGTGAATCTACAAGTATTTCTTCTGGTATCCCGGCACTTTCCTTTCCAAACATTATATAACACCCAGGCTTATAGCAGACATCTGTATAGTCCTGCACTGCCTTAGTGGTTGCCATATATATTTGTTGCGCTGCTGCAGGGTTTTTTTCAAGAAAGTCACTGTAACAGTCATAAATTTCTACATCTAAATCATCCCAGTAATCAAGTCCTGCCCTTTTTATCATTTTATCATTGACCTTAAATCCCATAGGCTCTATAAGATGCAGTTTTGCACCTGCTGCACAGCATGTGCGCCCTATATTGCCAGTATTGGCAGGTATTTCAGGTTCAAGAAGTACAATATTTACCATATATGCATCACCCCATCTGTCTTAATGGTTATGCGCTGTGTTTTTTAATAAAATGTTCAATGCGCTCTAGTGCACTTTTTAAATCTTCTATTGAATATGCATAGGATATCCTTAAAAAGCCTTCACCGCAGCTTCCAAATGCTGTTCCAGGCACAACTGCCAGTTTTTCTTCACTAAGCAGAGCCTCTGCAAATTCTTCTGATGACATCCCAAATTCTTTAATACCTGGAAATACATAAAAAGCGCCAAATGGTTCAAAACACTTCAATCCCATGTCACGCAGTGCTTTTATAAGGAATTTCCTGCGCCTGTCATATGCATTTCTCATGTCTGCCACATCCCCGTCCCCATTGCGCAGTGCTTCTACTGCCGCATACTGGCTTGCCGTTGGTGCACACATTATCGCAAACTGGTGTATTTTAAGCATCTGGTCTATTATAGCTTTAGGACCACACGCATACCCCAGACGCCAGCCAGTCATTGCATATGACTTTGAAAAACCATTTATAACAATAGTTCTTTCCCACATACCTGGAAATGATGCAATTGACACATGGTTGCTTCCATATGTAAGCTCTGAATATATTTCATCTGATATAACAAATAAGTCATGCTCTATTACAAACTCCGCAATTTCTGTTAAGTCCTCTTTTGTCATAATAGCGCCTGTTGGATTATTAGGAAATGGCATTACAATAATTTTTGTTTTATCTGTAACAACTGCCTCAAGCTGTTCTCTTTTAAGCTTAAATTCATTCTCTTCTTTTAGTTCTACAATAACTGGTACTCCGTCAGCAAGTACCACACAAGGCTCATATGAAACATAACACGGCTGTGGGATTATCACCTCATCACCACTGTCAAGCATTGCCCGCAGTGCCCCATCTATAGCCTCACTCCCGCCAACTGTGACATATATCTCACCATCCGGGTTATATAAAAGCCCGAAACGCCTTTCTAAGTAGCGGGATATCTCCTCTTTAAGTTCTTTCAGCCCGGCATTGGAAGTGTAGAAAGTCCTTCCTCTTTCAAGTGAATAAATACCTTCTTCCCTTATATGCCATGGTGTATCAAAGTCAGGTTCGCCAACTCCAAGGGATATTGCATCCTTCATTTCACTTACTATATCAAAAAATTTCCTTATTCCTGAAGGCTGTATCTGCACTATTTTCTTTGATAATGGGTCTCTCATGGTGTCACCAGCATCCTTTCCCTGCCATCGTGTTCTTCTTCCAGTGTAATACCATGTTCTTTATACTTTTTCATAACAAAATATGTTGCGGTGCTATTGACATATTCAAGTGTAGAAAGCTTTTCAGATACAAATCTTGCAACCTCTTTCATGCTTTTGCCCTGTATTATTACAGTAAGGTCAAAGTCACCTGACATAAGGTACACACTTTCTACCTCTTCAAACTTATAAATGCGTTCTGCAACCTTATTAAAACCCATATCGCGCTGAGGAGTCACATTTACTTCAATAAGCGCTGTAACTCTTTCATGGTCTGTCTTATCCCAGTTGATAAGTGCAGGATAGCCACAGATAATCTTATCATCTTCCATTGCCCTGATTTCAGTTTCTATAGTCTCTTTATCAGTTTCCAGCATAGCAGCTAAATCCTCTGAAGAAAAGCGGCTGTTTTTGCCTATTATATCTAAAATGCCTTTATCTATAACCTCTTTATTCATAATTCCCCCATTTCTGTAAAGCCAGCGCTGCCGGCCTTAGCTTTATTTATAAATTTTATAAAGTTCATCGCTTAAAGCTGGCTCTAAATATCTCGTCTCATCTCCATTTATAATTATGCGGTCATTGCCTTCTGTTGCCCTGCCAATTACTGCTGCCGGTATGCCCTTTTTTGCAAGCTTTTCCACAAGTTCATTGCCATGAAGGCATCCTATAAGCATACTGCCGCTTGAAACAAGCATATAGGGATTTATGCCAAAGACTTCGCAGATTTCAACTGTTTCCTGCTTTATAGGTATTTTGCGCAAATCAGCTATTATGCCTGTGCCAGAAGCTGCACCAATCTCCCACAGAGCGCCAAATACACCACCCTCTGTAATGTCATGCATAGCTGTAGCGCCAGCCTCTGCAGCAACAGCTGCTTCTGGCACAACTGAAAGATACTTTTTATATGAAGCGGCTGTTTCTATCAGTTCATCCGGAAGCGTCCTGCGCAGTATCCCCGCCTTTTCAGCAGCAATAATTGAGGTGCCCTCAAGCCCTGCCCACTTTGTCATAACGATTTCATCACCTGCGGAAAGCCCGCCTGTTGGTATAAACCTGTCTTTTTTTACTTTGCCCACACATGTAATATTTATAATGGTCCTTTTTACAATATCAGAAACTTCTGTATGCCCTCCCATTATTTCAATGCCCTGCTCACTACAGGCATCTTCTATATCTGCCATAATCTGCTTTAAATCACTCTCAGAAGCTTCTGGAGGAAGTATAATGCTTGCCAGTATGCCTACAGGTTCTGCACCACTTGAAGCTATATCATTAGCATTAATATGCACAGCCAGCCTTCCTATGCCCTTATCTGTGCCTGTTACCGGGTCGGTAGAAAATACCAGTGCTTCATCATTATTTACAGCAACTGCACAACAGTCCTCGCCAATCCCCGGACGGAATAACACCTCTGGCCTGCGGTGGTGTATCTGTTTAAAAACAGACCTTTTCAATATATTTTCAGAAACCTTTCCTATATCCATCTTTGTCCTCCAGACTGCTTTTTATAAGCTGCTTTCTATAAATTCATCATCACTTTTTGGTTTCTTTGGCTTCTCTTTCTCTGGTCCTTTAGAAGGCTCTGGCTTTTCTGGTTTTGGTTCAGGCTCAGGTGCCGGTGTACTTACAGGAGTCTGGTTGCCGACAGTTACATGCTGTGGTTCAGCATTATATGTGCTTGTATTAACCTCTGTCCTTTCTTTCTCTTTTCCATTCTTATAGATAACTTTCCACAGCTTTGCCCTGTAACCTGTATGTGCAGACTGTGTAACAGACCTGTAATATGATGGCAGGCTCTTGTCCTCTGTAATAATATCTGCTCCTGGATATATCGTTTCAATAATTTCTGATACAAATTCTATCTTGCGCTTCTTTGGTCTTGTCTCCTCACCATATATTTTAAAACTGAGTACCCCGCCTGATGCATCCGCCCATATGTAAACAGGCGCATCTGTGTTATTTCTGAACTTCAAATCCTTATAATCACCTGAAATTGCTGCATCCCTCGAAACATCCACATAGGCAACTACCATTGAATGTGGCGAACGCTCTGTAACCTTAAGTTCTGCATTAAGTACAGCATTATAAAGTGTAGTAGACACCTGGCATACACCACCACCAATTCCGTTAACTACTTTTCCACTTGAATATTCAGGTGCAGACTGGTATCCGTTTTCTGCTGTGCGGTCCTTTATAACTTTAACAGTCGAAAATACCTGCCCTGGATAAAGTATTGTCCCATTGATATACTTAGCAGCTGTCTGTATATTATTTGCACGTGAAGCTGTTGACGAAGAATATGAGGTAGAATATGAACCTATTAAATCCTTGCACTTAGCTAACAGCTTACGTGGATACTTAGGTTCTTTAATTTTTACAACAGCCTCTATTTCAACAGGACCATCTGCTGTATTGCCATCTATGGTATTTACAATTTTATCTACTGTGCCAGCCACCTTGAGTTTAAGGCCTGTACGGCTTTTCGTAGCCTTAAACTTTCCATTTTTGCGGAATATCAGTTTTGAATTTTTTGCCTTTCTATTAAAAACTGTGCATTTATCCTTGACAAACTTTTCTACAGCACTTCTATCAAGAGTATAATCTAAAGTATATTTTTTGTCTTCATCTGATACAGAAACCATATTAAATAAACGTTCAAAAATATTATCTGTCTTTCCTATCTGGAATGCCTCTGCAACATGGTTATCCCCTTCATTGGCAAATCCAAGTTCTTTAAATGTTGTGTCAACTGATTTTTTATTATTAATAATAATCTTTACAGGACGTGACAACAGACCTGAGATATGTCTGTCTATTGCAGCTTTTGCTTCCTCTTCTGTCATGCCGCTTACATCAACACCATCAATCTCCACACCATTATACATAACATCGTTATTGCCAAAGTTTCCATTTGAAACGCCCCTTACTACAGCTGCTATGCCAATAATCAATATGCAGCCAATAGTAAAAACGCCAGCCAGTATTTTATTCTTTCTGCCCATAATATGCACCTAAACCTTTACTATCATCTATATGTATCCTATTAATATTTAATATTATTTGCTGTTATATCTGTATAAAACCCTTAGTACATTTTATCATCTGTGGACAATTATGCAAGCCAAATATTTTTAATTCATTTGACTTTTTTTCGTATATTCTGTATAACATTAAGTATAAACGGTTATAATCCACAGTAACTGTGCAAGCCAAGAAAACCTGCATACAGATGCAGGTTAAAGTCCTTTTAAAAAACTGAACCAAGTACCATAGGCACTACCATTGCAATAATGACCACAATACATATTGCAGCCGCAATTTTGCGCTGGTTCTTTTTTCTAAAAAAGTTCATGGCAACATACCTCCAATCTTGCTGGCCAAACAGCCTTCCTCCTAATACCAGCAGGAAAATCTAGTAAATGAAAGGATGACGGTTATATGCCTGTTATTTTTATATGTTTTATTGTATTCATATTGTGGTTCCGCGTCAAGTCCAAACAGGCTGGCAAATTATCAAATAACCCCAGGGAAGAGTTTTTAAAAAGGGAACAGGAAGCCAATTTTACACGTAAAAAAGATATATCTGGCCTCAATTACATCACTGTTTCTGAAAATGCGCTTCCATTTTCAGAAACAGATGATGAAGATGAAGCATGGCTTCAGAACAATGTCAAGAATATTATATCCAGAAAGATGCTAAATCTTTCAGGAATGACAAACACTGACATCAAGCTGGAGTATGGACACGCCAATCTTGACATATTGTCAGAATATGACCAGAATTTTTCAATGTTCCTGACATCCCTTGACAGATGGGGCAGTTATTTATATGAAAAAGGTGATAAAAAACGTTCCATGCAGATACTTGAATATGCTATAGACAGTGGAAGTGACATTACTGGTACTTTTACTACACTTGCCAGAATCTACATTGATAACAGCCAGCCTGAAAAAGTACAGTTCCTTATTGATAAAGCCCAAAACAGTGATTTCTTCATGAAAGACACTATAGTATCAAAACTGGTACGGCTCATACAGGATTTTACATAGTACAGGCATCTGCAAGCCACTGCTGCTCTTCACTGTCAAGATATGGTGACAAGTTTTCATATACCTTTTTATGGTAATCATCGAGAAGTTTTTGTTCCTTTGCATCCATAAGTTCCCTGTCTATCAGTTCCTTGTCAAATGGAACAAATGTAAGCGGCTCAAATCCCATAAACTGGCCATATGGCGTTTTTTCACGCTTTACGCACAGTATAAGGTTTTCAAGGCGTATGCCAAACCTGCCTTCAATATAGATTCCTGGCTCATCTGATGTAACCATGCCCTCTTCCAGCGCTGCATTTTCGCCAGGATATGGAAGTATATGGAACCTGAATGAATTAGGCCCTTCATGTACATTTAAAAAATAACCTACTCCATGGCCTGTCCCATGGCTGTAATCACATCCCATATCCCAGAGTGGCTTTCTTGCAATATAGTCCAGTGCAGCGCCAGAGCACCCATACAGGAAGTGCGCATCACATAAGTTCAGATTTCCACGCAAAACTGCTGTATAAAATTTCTTCTGCTCATCTGTTGCACTGCCACCAGTAAGAATAGTCCTTGTTATATCTGTTGTGCCTTCAAGATAGTGCCCGCCTGTATCAACAAGCAGCAGATTGTCCGGCTCTATAACTGCATCTGAATTTTTATCTGCACAGTAGTGGACTATTGCACCGTGGCTGCCAAAACCGGCTATTGTATCAAAACTTGGTCCCATATAATGCTCTCCAATGCTTCGGAACTGTTCAAGCTTTTCAGCTACACTTGTCTCTGTCATATGGACTTTGCCTATATTCTTTTTAATCCAGTAAATAAACTTAGTAACTGCCACTCCGTCCTTAATATGGGCTTTCTTTATATTCTGCAATTCTGTATTATTTTTTACAGCTTTCCACAACAAAGAGGGGTTTACAAGGTCCAGTACTTTTACTTCTGGCGGTATGCTGTCTACTACTGCGTGGTTTACAGTATTTTTATCAAGCAGGACTTTGCTTCCTGGTAAAAGTTCCCTGGCACAGCTATAAATATCGTTATAGTCCCTGGTTAAGACACCTGCTTTTCCAAGCGCATCCAAAACTTCCCTGCCAAATGCTCTCCTGTTTGCAAAAAGTGTGGCGTCTTCTATTCCAATAACCAGATATGACAGCACTACAGGATTACAGTGGATATCACTGCCTCTGATATTTAAAATCCATGCAATATCATCAAGTGTAGTTATTATATGGTAATCTGCACCATATTTTTTCATATATTTCCTTATCCTTGCAAGTTTAACTTCCCTTGTTTCCCCGGCATAACAGATATCAAGCAGCATTACAGGATTTGATTCCAGTGCAGGCCTGTCCTGCCAGATATCTCCCACTAAGTCAAGCCCGCTGTTAATATCTGCGCCTTTTTCTAAAAGTTCTTCAGATATCTCCTCTGCCCATAATGCCGGAACAGTCCTGCCATCAAAGCCAAACACCTGCCCATCTGAAAGATTATTAATAATATAATCTTTAATTTTAGGAACGCCCTCCACTCCTGATTTATAAAGTGTAATTCCACTTCCTTTAAGCTGCTGTCCTGCCTGGATAAAATACCTGCCGTCAGTCCAAAGTCCTGCCTCTTCCATTGTTATAATAACACTGCCTGCCGAGCCGTCAAAACCTGATATAAACTCCCTGCATTTAAAAAAACTGCCAACATATTCTGAATTGTGGAAATCATTTGACGGTATATAATACATGTCTATATTTTCTTCCCGCATACGTTTGCGGAGTGCATCTATTCTTTGTGATACTTTCAAACTCCTGCCTCCTCTCTGGCTTGCTTCCTGCCTTTTAAAAGTATATTGCAAAGTTTAGCAAACTGTGCCAGTTCCAGCACTTCGCCTCTGGTATTTTCTGCAAGCCCCATCTGTTTTATGGCATCTGCTGCCTCTTTTTTGCTTATGCCAAGCCCGCTGTTATTAGCAAGCCCGTTCTGCAGCGTTTTTCTGCGCTGGTTAAATGAGGCATGTATAATATTGAACATAAACTTCTCATCATCTGTATTTACTGGCGGGCTGCTGTGACATGTAAGCTTTATAACTGCTGAGCCTACATTTGGCCGTGGTATAAAACAGTTTGGCGGCACATTGGCAACAATCAAAGCATCAGCATAATACTGGACGGCAAGGGACAGTGCTCCATAATCTTTAGTGCCAGGCACTGCCTGCATCCGCTGTGCAACCTCCTTTTGTACCATCACAGTAACACTTTCCAAAGGTACATGGCTTTCAAAAAGCCCCATTATAATTGGTGTTGTGATATAGTATGGAAGATTGGCAACAACTTTAATTGCATTACCATTATTATGCTCCTGTACAATCCTGTTAATATCAAGTTTAAGAATATCTTCATTAACTATTGTTACATTATCATATACGGAAAGTGTATCTGAAAGTACTGGTATAAGATTGCTGTCAACTTCAACCGCCATCACTTCCCGTGCACTTTCACAAAGATACTGTGTCATAGTTCCTATGCCTGGTCCGATTTCTAAGACAAAATCACTCTTTGTAACACCAGAAGCACTTATTATTTTTTCCAGAACGTGTGTATCTATAAGAAAATTCTGCCCAAATTTTTTCTGGAATTTAATGTTATATCTTTTTATAATATCTATAGTATTATGTGGTATTCCAAGTACCGCCATATGCACCTCCTAAAACTATTTTTACATTACAGGAATATTAAATAGTATAGCACTAAGAAAAAATATTGACAACAAATTATAAAAGTATTATAATTCGCAATGGTTAAAAATTATTATTTACAACAAACATATACTTTACAACAAACATATACAATATAGGAGGGGATAAAAATGATTGCCCAAGTCTTGGCTGTTGTTATTTTTGCCGCAATGTTTTTATTAATTGTGACAGAGAAATTTGAAAGACACATTATAACATTATCGTGTGGCCTGCTGACCTTATTACTAGTGTTTGGATTATCCATGCACAGCATGTCAGCAATTATTGAAACTTTAAACCTGCACAGTATAATAAAGCCAGGTTTCTGGTATACTTCTGGAAGTGGCGGAGAGTCAGAAGCAGGAATTAACTGGGCAACAATTATCTTTATCTTTGGAATGATGATTATGGTAGAAGGCATGGCAAAGGCGGGATTTTTCCGCTGGCTCTGCATGAGGCTTGCCAAACTTGTAAATTATAAACCTGTTCCATTATTCATTACATTTATGATTATGTCTTTCATACTTGCAATGTTTATCGACAGTATTACAGTTATCTTGTTTCTTGCAGCAGTTACCATAGAACTTGCAAAACTTTTAAAATTTAACCCGGTTCCAATGATTTTGTCTGAAATCTTTTGTGCAAACTTAGGAGGTTCAGCTACAATGTGCGGAGACCCTCCAAATATAATTATAGGAACATCATTTGAATATTCATTTGCTGACTTTCTGACTAATACTGGTGTTATAGCAGCAATAAGCATGATTGTGATTATAATCTATTTTTATCTGGTATTTGGGCGTAAAATGGCTGCTAATGCTGCACAGGATATAGATTTTTCATCTATTCCAGAGCCAAAAGATGCTATCACTAATAAAAAGGACTTTATAATCAGCAGCATTATTTTTGGATGTGCAGTTGTTCTGCTTGTAACTCATGCACAGACTGGATTAACTGTTGCCTTTATCGGAACAGCAGTTGCTATTGTAACTCTTATAGCAGCCGGAAAGGACGCAGCCGGACTATTAAAAAAAGTCGACTTTAAAACACTAATGTTCTTTATCGGACTGTTTGCAGTAGTCGGAGGGCTTGAGCAGACAGGCATACTTGAAATAATAGCCTCTTTTATCGGTGATATCAGCGGAGGAAACCTTAAACTTATGGTGGCAATTATTATCTGGATATCTGCAATAGCAAGTGCATTTGTTGACAATATTCCTTTTGCTGCTACAATGATTCCAGTTATCAGAAGCCTGGCAGCAACACAGGGAGTTGACCTGTCAACATTGGCATGGGCACTGTCCATGGGAACAGATATTGGTGGAAGTGCAACACCTATCGGAGCTTCTGCTAATGTAGTCGGAACATCTGTAGCTGCAAAAAATGGCTACTTTATAGGCTGGGGTGAGTATTGCAAATCTGCTGCACCTGCAACTATTATTGTAGTAACGATATCTATGATTATAATATTTATAAGATACTGTTAAAAAGAAGGAGGACTACAATGGAAAAGCAGTTAATTATATCAGTAAGCCGTGAATATGGAAGTGCTGGCCATGAAATTGCAGAAAATATTGCCAAAGAGATGAATCTTAATTTCTATGACAGAAACATGCTTGATGAAATTGCTACAAAGAAAAACATGCAGATTGAACATTTGAAAAAATATGATGAAAAACCTAGAAATATATTTAATTCCAGAAAGGTAGGCTCTTTTACAAATTCTTATGAACAGATAATAGCTGAAATGCAGTTTGACTATATCCGTGAAAAAGCAGATTCTGGTGAATCTTTTGTTATCGTGGGACGGTGTGCAGAAACTGTACTGAAAGAAAACAAAGCACTTGTCTCTATCTTTATACTTGGTGACAAGGATACTAAACTTAAACGTATTATGGATAAGTTCCAGTTAAATGCATCTGATGCTGCTGCCAAAATCAGAAGACATGACCGTAACAGAAAACAGTATCACAACCATTACTCTGAAGGTAAATGGGGCGATTCAAGGTTATATGATATGTGCATCAACAGCAGCAGGCTTGGCACAGAAAAAACAACAGCTGTAGTTAAGCATTTTATTGAAGAAACAATAACAGCCAGCTAAAACATATGTGGCAGAAACGGCTCTAAGACAAAATTATATGCTGTCTCAGAGCCACTTTTGCTCCTTTATGCTAATCTGTACAATTTTTTTGCATTTTTCTCTGTTATATCTATAATTTCCTGTTGTGTTATCCCTTTAATTTCTGCAACTGCATCTATTACATATTTAAGATAGACTGAACAGTTACGTCTGCCGCGGTATGGTCCAGGAGCAAGATATGGTGCATCTGTTTCAAGAACAATCCTGTCAATTGGTGCTTTTTCCACTACTTCCACAAGCTTCCTGCTGTTTTTAAATGTGATAACGCCTCCAATGCCCAGATAAAATCCCATATTAAGATATATGTGTGCCATTTCCCAGCTATATGAAAAACAGTGTATCACCCCGCCATTTTCTATAGCACAGTCTGACTTAATAATATCCAGCGTATCTTCTGCAGCGTCCCTGCTATGTATAATTACGGGCAGTCCTGCTTCTTTTGCAAGTGCAAGCTGCCGCTTAAACCACTTTTTCTGTATATTGCGTTCTGGTTCATTATAGTGGTAGTCAAGCCCAATCTCACCTATTGCAACCACCTTTTTTTTAGAAGATAAAGATAACAGCCACTCTATAATACTTTCATCAATATCTGCTGTCTCACTTGGATGTATCCCCACTGCTGAATATATAAAATCATATTTTTCTGATAAAGCTATTGCATCTTTTGTTGAATTTACGCCAGCCCCCACCTCAACAATATTCCCAATGCCATTTTCTGCCATCGACATAAGAAGTTCATGCCTGTCGTTGTTAAACTGGTCATCACCATAGTGTGCATGTGTTTCAAATATCATAAATTATCCTCCATATTATTTTAGGTTTTCCATTTTTAACCTCATCAAGCTTGAATTGAAAGCTTTAGAGTATATGGCTCTGGCGGGTTCAAAATTTTTCCAGCCGGGAGCCGCTTGCGCTTAGATGAGGCACG
>DKXQ01000120.1 GCA_002493085.1 Lachnoclostridium sp. UBA7122 | reverse complement strand
ATTTACTTCCTCATTATTGATTTTAAATACACCTTTAATTCCCCATTAACTCATAATAATCAGGAATTATCCTTTGTTAAAACTGATCGATAACAATTAATTATCCATTATATATTTAACAGATGGTCTTCATTTATCTATTCCACAACCTATTTTATGCTTTTTGACTTCGTCTTGTAATTATTTATACAATATCAAAATTCGACAAAAAAGTCAATTTTCCATTCTCTTGCGTTTTCGTAGCTCCATCCGTTATAAGTACGTAAGAGTCAATCCCGCGCCTTTTCAAATACGCCTCTCATATCAAAATTTTTTTAATTAGGTACACCTCTCGGATCCGGCTCCGCCTTCACTAAGCATAAACAATATAAGGAACAAACTATTGCTTACTTAAATAGGATATGCTTTCATGAAATGCAACCCATTTTCTGTAACAACTCATCTATCATTTTATATGTTTCATTCAAATGTTGTCTTTTCCCTCCCTATATTGTCAAGTGATTTTCCTTTACTAAATAAATTTTCCTCAGATTTTGTCGATATATAAAGCGTCAAAATAATAACCCAATATTTTACAAAGGCAGGTATATGATTTATGAATGAAATATTAGGATATATGCTTGAGATCGTCAGTCCTCTTATCTCCTATCTCCAGATCGATGTTGAAATTACCCCGGCAGACAAATACAAAAAAATTTCAAAGGCTATTATCATACTTCAAATCACTTATATAATAGTAGATATGGCAACCAAAAATTTCGGCATCTATCTGATCTTTTCGCTCCTGCGTTTTTTACATGATTATCCCTTTATTGTAGTCGCCTATATTGGAATTATTGCAATACTCTCCCCCATAACAGCTTATTATGAGCATGAAAAATGTGGATTTCCATCAAAAAAATCATATATTATAAAAAATGCTATTTTTAATATAGCCGGCGCATGTGCAGCCTATGCCATGTTTTTTCTTGCGCACCGTATCATTCCTGACTTTAATCTCCTGAAAAGATTCCAGATTGAATCGTTTGTGTCCTTATTTATCTCCATGAGTGTGACATTAGTGCTACTGTATCAGAGCACCGAGCAAAACATGACCAAAAATGGCATGCCTATGGACCACTGTACCAGTATTCGATGGCACAACCAACAAATTAATATGCTGCATCTGTTTAACGTCTATTTCTTTCCTCTCATTTCTGCGGTTTATATCGTTACCTATACTATTTATTGCAAAACATACCATATACCGCTTGTTATGAATGGTTCATATATCGCCTTTCTTGTATTGGCTTTACTGTTTTTTTATATTTTACCATTTCATCCACACGAATATCTGTATAACATATTTCTGATTGCTACACCGGCAATACTGATTACAAGTACCTACTGGCTTTCCTGGTTTGAAAAAGACGCACATATGTTGTATATAGAATCAGGCTTTATCGTAATCAATCTGATTCTCTTCACACTGAATGTATTACGCAGGACACAACTGTCTATCCAACCGGCATCAACAAAGAAATTTAAGAACTTCATAATAAAATGGCGCTATATATTATCAAAAAATATAGTCTCTGTTTTTATTATTTTTATTGCCATAGTTGCGTATTTGTCTATGGCTTTCTTTCCCTTATCAACAGAACGAATTCCTTCGAACGAAGCAGAAAACTATATCTATGCCATCTGTCACGATACAAATTGCGACGCCATGCAGATCATAGAAAATTCTCATAGCCTCGACACATATGATACCGATGACGGCAGCTATGACAAACTGGATTACATGGATTTTCTAAACAGAGAACTGAAAACAGAAATTGCTGCCAAACATATCATTGAAAATGGCACCACACTGGAGTACAATGACCTTGAAACTTGGTACAAAAATATCCCTAACAAAAACCAATAAAACAAACAGGAGAGTATATCATTCATGGAGAAACTAAACGATATTGCAGAAATGATAACCACATATACAGATCAAATTGAACGTTATGAATGTCTAAGCACCTGGTATGCTGCTTTCAGCGCAGCATGTATTGTACTGCTATTTGGCTGCGCTGTTCACCTAATTTTACAGCGAGACAAAAAAGAGGACGGTAAAAGAACGTTTTATAACGGTATTATAGCAAGTATTTTTATGTTTATACCAACGATTGTAACTCTATATCTATACGTTTTTGCCATGAATATGCGGAAAGTGGCTTTATACCGCGGATATCTGAATTTCCTTGAAACACAATGGAATGTTCTGTCTGGATTAGACATAATGCAATTTGACAAGACTGTTATTTCTGATTACTTTTCCTTCCAAAGTTTTTTAGTCAACGGATTGGGGCCTGCGGTAATGGCAATTTTTATCATACTCACTTTCACAATTGCATTTGGTCTCTCAGCATTTTATTTAAAAAAAATGGAATCTTCCAAAATCAAAGCCCTGCTGACAGGACTTCTATGCATCTTATTGGCCGTATGTATATCCTTCAGCGGATTGTGTACTTATTATTTGAGTATCAATGATTCTGTTGTAGAATCGGTAACAAATCACTGTTTAAAATTATTGTGATTGTAATCAGTCAACAACATTTTACGGAACAGATAATTCCAGTGCAGAAGTACATGGCATAAATGGCTTCACACCAAAATATCCCTTCATCTACTAATCCTCTAATCACCCCAGTAATCTTCTTCCGCTTCAGATATACTGCTGATTCCAAATAAGATCTGTAAGAAATCCTGTTTTTCATTCAGAATACGGATAACCTTTACGGCATTACCCTCAACCCTGTAAAAAACATAGTTAGGCTTTACAACCAGATAATGGTAATCTGTTGAATATTCTATCAGATCCTCTAAGCGAAGACCTTCTTCCGGAAACATCTCTAACTGCCTGGCAGTTGATGTAATCTCCTTGACACAGGCTTTTGCCTTGTCTTTACCAAACTGCCTGCTAACATAAGCTTTAATCCCCTGTAGATCATCTAATGCTTTTGGCGTGTAAATCAGTTTCGACATTTCACAATCCCAATGCAGTCTCTACCTCATCCGCTGTTAACCAACCCTTTTCTCTGGCAGACCGCTCTCCTTCTTCCAGTTTTGTTAAAAGCTGAATAGTTGCTTTTAATCGATCCAACTCGTCAACATCTACAATCGCATATGCTCCCCGTCCATTCCGAGTCAGATACACTGGTTGGTTTGTTTTTACTTCTTTTAATACTTCTGTATAATTTCTCAAGTCCGATATTGGTTTAATATTTGGCATAATCATCATCTCCTCTACATTTATTATATGCAATCCGTAAATAAATAGCAAGTTAATTAACATGTGAATTTACAGCCATCAATACGCAGCAATAAATGATAAAACTGTTCAAAATTAGCAGGTGCAAAATCTTCTACTTCCGTTCCGAAAAATTTTATACAAAAGACAACTTGTAACGGAACCCTCAATGCCTCAGTATTACATGTAAGACAATTGCTTATAATTTCTTTTTTGCGTTGCCCACATGAATATATTTCATTTTCTGACAGCGAACAGGTTTTTAAAAAAGCAATAAGATCCTCTGACAGTCGAAGAAAGCATCCAAATCCGATCTCCGGGACTTTGAAAAACCCACAGAAATCCCTGAGTTCTTGACAGAGATACTACAAAAAAATAATCAGTGTATCCGTAGGGATGGAAAAAATTTTTGGGAAGATGAGGGCCGAAAGGAAAGCGGTAAGAGGATAGCCCCTTTTGCGGAGAGAAAATATATATATAAACAATAGAAAATCCCAGTAAAATCAACGGGTTTCTGCATTTAACAAATGCCTAGCTGAAATTTAAGTTAGAAGAAACAAAGGATAATACCGGATTATCGATGATT
>DKXQ01000270.1 GCA_002493085.1 Lachnoclostridium sp. UBA7122 | reverse complement strand
GCCCATTGCTTAAATATCCTTTCTGTTTATACATATATTATATATCTATTATATGCGAAAGTCAAGTAGAAAATATGTAGCTTTCATCCCATAGGCAAGCCTATGGGTTTTTCGCCACGAAATTATAACCTTTGTGATAGGATTTCACAAGCTAAAGAACTCAAGAAAATACAGCCGCCAGACAAGCTCATATAAAAAATAAAACGGCAGTTTCTAAAGCCAGCAAAACTATCAGGACATACAATAATACCGGCCAGGCAGAGACTGCTCCCGCAAGCAGCAGCATAACCACTGGAACAATATATTTCCGTGGATGATGCCACAGGTCACTTTCAATTTTCCAGTCCCGGATGGGATAAAACCATTCTAACAGCACAGACAATACCGCACTCTGCAGGGAGAAAAAAACAGCCCCAGCAGCCATCTGGACAGTGACATCACTATTTTGTACCTGCCAGCTTAAGAGGAATATCACATCTGCGGCTATATTGCACAAAGATATAAACAGGCAATATGGTATGCAGAACGCTTTTTTCTGCCCAGGCAGACAATGGACTGCCTGTTCCAGTCCAGTATCACAGGAAAGCAGGATGCAGACTGGCGTATTTAAGGACAGAATTGCAAACCCCACAGGAATAACAGACAAACCGGCCATTTCTCCTAAAAAATGCGACAGTACAAGAGCCACACACCACATTACAACAGTATTAAGCAAATAATTCTTATGGCTGCCCAGATACCGTAAGAAATACCACAACATGGAAACCCTCTTCTGATGCCAGATTGCATGGCTCTTTGTGCTCTCCCACTGGTAAAAAGCATATCCATCAGCCCTCCATAAAATTATAACAGCAAACAGACTGTTTGCAAGCAGCAACAGACCAAATAAAAGCCTGTTTCCAAAAAGAAGAATCACAGCCACTATAGCAGCAGTCCAGAGACCGCCCACATGCCAGTATTTTCTTATAGAATAGACCGCAGCAGCCATAAGCACTGCATTAACCATACAGATGGCCATTCCTGTAATCTCTGCTGGCTTCCAGACAGAAACAGCCAGCAAAACTGCAAAAAGCAGCCCTGTCTTTGTAAGGATTGTATATGCTCCCAGCATTGCCACATAGGAGAAAACAAATTCCTGGTGATAAAAAGGTAACATCAGCATATGCTTCAGCTCAATGGCGTTATCTTTGGAACAAAGAGCCTGCCACATCACGCCTGCAGTAAAAGTACTTATCATCAAAAACCGGACAGATGGTGCAATCTGTATCTGAAAACCGGCCATATACAGCCCCCAGAATACAATCAGATTAATTAAAAGAGCCTGTGGCAGCCGTTCATATTTTGCCCCAAACAGCTTTTTAGCAAAGGCCTTACTTATCATTTTCATCATGCAGAGCCTCCCGGATTTTGGCAGCATTAATCTGTCCATGTTCAAATGTCTGCCGGATTTTACCGTCCTCCAGTACAAATACCCTGTCAGAGGTCAGCGTAATACTCTCCAGAATATGAGAAGAAAACAGGACAGTTCCGTACTCCTTATATCCTGAAATCTGCTGATACAGATATTCTGTACTCTGGAAATCCAGGCCGTTGACTGGTTCATCTAAAAGAAGCAGCCTGGGTTTCAAGGCAAAAGCCGTAATCAGAAATACTTTTTTGCGGTTTCCGGTTGACAATTCTCTTAACAGAGTATCCATATACTCTTCAAAATGGAATCCCTGTACCAGCTCTGACACGTCTGGCGTTTTCTGGCCGTAAGCATTGCATACATAGGCCAGGTATTCCCGGAAAGTAAAATACGAAAAAGAATTGTCTTCGGCAAATACCGTATAGCGGCAGCGCTTAAAATCCTGCTTCCTGAAATCTACAGGAGAACCGCAAAAACAGATGCTGTCTGAACGGAAAGCAGGAAGAAGGCCAGAGAGCACCTTCAAAAATGTAGTTTTTCCAGCTCCATTCAGTCCAATAAGTCCTGCCACTTCATGTTCTGCCAGTTCAAAAGAAAAATCCGAAAGTACCATTTTTTCGTTATTGTACCATGCACTTAGATTTTGAACAGCCAGAAGTGCTTCTCCCATATTACTTTCCTCCTTTGCCGTCTTTTTCCCTTTTCCATACTGTGTATGCGGAATACATAAACACACATGCTAAAATAATATAAAGCCCCATCATTTGAAAGTTTCCTGATACTCCACATATAATAGCAACAATCAGCCAGACCAGGCCAATAATTCCCCGGATATAGATGTGACGCATTCCCTTTACTCCCCCTTATCTTATTTGTCAATTTTTCTATACATTAATTATCTGCATCCAAAGTGTGCAGCCATACCAGCCAGTTCATTATAGCCTGTCAAAAATATCAAAACAATTTAATTGCCGTGAAATGCTTTCTGGTTGCTGCGAAATGTTGTATAGAAAGCTTATTGCAAGATTATTTTACACTAAAAAAGGCAATTTTTAACATTTTTCAGCAAGAAATCTCCCACCTCTAAGGTGGAGAGATAAAATGAAGCACGCAGTGGTGCATAAAATCTGACAGAACCAGATTTAAGCACCAGCGGCCCCTCTCCAAACCATACTGCCTTTTGGAAAAATCTTTGAAACCTGCCAGAGAATTTA
>DKXQ01000027.1 GCA_002493085.1 Lachnoclostridium sp. UBA7122 | reverse complement strand
GGAAAAAAGTTGTAAAGTGGTGAAAAAAATACATATTAGTTTGGAAAAACAGCAGAAATGCTTTCATCATAGATAATTTTTAATAAGGGGGTATATAGAGTGATTAAGTTTTTTAAGAAGGCAGTATCAGCATTTTTGGCTTCTGTGATGTGCATACCAGCTGGTGTAGTGAATATTGCAGCTGCAGAAGAAAATGATGCAAATACAGTTACTACAGTTAGTCTGTCTGATACAAATAATGGTGTGATGCAGTTTTCCCAGGAATGTATGGATGCATCCACTGCGAACCAGGATGGGTTCCATATGCTCCAGGTTGGTGAAGATGGCCAGATGGACCAGATTGAGAATGATGGTTCCATTTGGGCATTTAATGCTGGTGATAAAGTAGAAGTGGAACTTCTTCCAGACGAAGAATATAATGTAAAGTCATTTACGATTAAGGATTCCAGCAGTGGTGATGTCATGGCACACAAAGAGACCATGGACAATGTGTTTTCTTTTACTATGCCAGAAAAAAGCCTGACTGTAGAAGCAACTTTCTCGAATTCATCGACTGTTGAAATCGTTGAGAAAAATGCTGATGGAGGAGAGCTAAGCATAGAGTCTAAATATCATGATATCACAGAAACATCAGAAGTTACACAAGAAGAAGTAGAAGAGGTAATCTTTGATTTAGCGACTGAAAGTTACATCAAGGCAAACCTAAACCCTGCCTACATGACAGTAAGTGGCAAAGCTGCACCAGTAGATATTCTGCCTGTTAAGCAGACCTTATATGATGGCAAATATGTTGAACCTGGGGATACTATTGATAGTGTTATGGACAGTATTGAAGCTGATGATGAAAACAGTGATGAAAACCTTATGAAATTTTTGGGGCAGGTACAGGCAACGACATATATATATGATTTTGATGAAAACAGTGATTATTATGTTACATATGCCAACACTATGCAGAAGGATGAAGGATATACTGTGCAGGACTGGCAGTTTGCATATAATGATTTCAGTGGCAGGGCTCTTGATGGGTGTATTTATGATGATGCAACTGGGCTTTTATATATTCCAAAACAATTGTATGCACAGTTAAATAAAGAAGAAAATAATGAGTTGGCTATATCAAGTATGCAGGTACAGTTCATGCAGGTATATCATGATGAAAACATGACAAGGGCTGCAGAAGATGATATGCCTGAAATGCAGTCAGATGTATGTACAGTGGGTGTGGATGGCAATGGAGAGTCCATAGATGTCAGTACAGGCACACAGGATATATTTTCATTGGAAACCACGACAACAGTTGCTGCTGGAATGGATCCAGAAAACATGAGTGTTTCAGTCAATGGTGTAATTATGCCAGAAGATTCCTATGATTATGACCCAGATACAGGGAATATTGAAATCGGTATGTCGTCTGCTGCAGTGGTTTCTGTCGAAGCTTGGGAAAATGGAGGGACATTAAAAGACCAGCTTGTAGGTATTGCTGCTAGTGATGTAAATGGAGAACCAGCACAAAGTATTGCTTATAAGGATATGAAAGCTCTGGATAATATAGAAGTGCCATGGGATAAGCTGCCCAAAAAAGGTAACAGTGATCTTTTTAAACCAGCAAGGGTAACAGGTAAATTAGGGTATCCAGGCAAGGGTTCAGCTACTGGAAATGAAAAATATTATCTTTCTGAAGACAACAACCATACATCTACAGGCAATTATGATCCTGGAAGGGAATCTGCTGGTACGAGGTTAGCAAAATATGCATTGGGTGACATGACCCTTGCCCAAGCTGACATTAAGCCACACAAACTTGAGCCACATCAGGATTTATATATATCATGTAACCTTTCAAATGCGAAACCAAAAAGGGATAAAGATGAGTGGATTAAAAAGGAAGGCCTTCTTCCGTTTATCAGGTGTATCAATGCTGCACATTCCACTTGTACCCATTTATATAAGACTGGCTTCAGTAACCCACTTAACCAGAATGTATTTGCTGTCAGGGTTGTAAAAATAAAAAATGCTGAACAAACTATTGGTAAATGGAAAGACGCTGGTGGTGGCTGGAAAAAAAGAACAAAAAAGGCTGAAAAGGGATATGTTATACTCAGTTTCCTTGGTGCAGAAATTGGAAAACAGACTACATGTAACCTTGTCAGGATTAATTTCCACAGCAAGGATGAAGAGTTAAAGCCCCCTGATGAAGAACATGAGAAGGATCCTTTCTTTTTTGCATTGTATAAAGATATAAATACTAAAAAGGCATATGGAACAGCCCTGTCACATGCTACATTGGATGGTGCTGTATACCAGGTTGATTTTTATGAAAAACAGCAGTATGATTCTGTGAAATCTTTGGAAAATGCAGAAAGCAAGAAACTTAAGGCTTCATGGACTTTTACAGCATCTTCCACAAAGAAAGGCAGTGTACATTATTCTAAGTTTATGACATACCAGAAAAAGGAATACCCTTCTGGTTTCCCATATACACCTGCAGGCATTGACTTTATTCCTACAGTATGGGGAGATGACAGGTCAAAATGGAAAAACAATTTTATTAATCCAGATGACTTGGAATCATGGAAAAGCAGCTTTGGGAAAACAGGGACATACCATATCTACGAAGTGAAAGCACCAGAAGGATTCCTTCCAAGTGGTGAGATGAAAAGCGGGGTAACAGATGCCACTTTATCTGAAGAGCCTGAAAAGGGTGTTGTAGTATATATGAATTGTGATGGCAAGAAAAAAGATAAGCCTAAAATCCTTATCAATGGGACAGATGCCAATGGGAATGAGATAGTGCAGAGTGCAAATGCAGGTGCTGCCATTAAAGTGGCAGAAGACCAGGACTGGCTTGGTGGATATTCATTTGCATCTACAGCAGATTCATCTGCACAGAACCAGTATGCAGAGGCAGATTCAGGACCCCTCAGACTGAGAGAAGCTGTAATGATAGAACCCTTAAAAAGTGTCAGTGATGCAACTTATTATGTCAATACATCCCTTTTAGATAAAACTACAGGGGAATATATTGATGTTGAATGGGATACATCAAAAGGAGGTGTGGCAGAAGAAAGAAATCCTGATGAACCTCTTTCAAGATCAGCTATTACAAATACTTTTAAGCAGAGTGACTGGACTCGTGAAACTAAGTTCCATAACATATTTGTTTATGGGACGATTTCCACTGATGGCCTGGCAGGGCATACACTGGTATTTATGAATACAGCCTATGCCATTGATAATACAGGGAAGAGGACTGATATTGACTTTGGGGATGACGATGATGAATGGGAAAAAATCCCTGATGAAGATGGCAGCGAAGAGGAAGAGGGAGGGTTCCCAGATGTTGACAGTGAAGCAGAAAGTGTTGCCATATGGACTTCATCCGATGATGCAACTTCAGAGTATATTTATTTCACAGATACAAAAGGTGAAATTTCCACAAACCTTGTCAGCAGCCAGATACAAAGAAAAAGTGGTACAGGAGAGACCATTGCCTATGCAGGGAAATACAAAGATGAAACCTGCAGGGAAAGCGGAGGGGAAGTGCTGCAGTCGCTGACAGATACCATTAATTATGTTGGCCTCCAGTCTGGAAAGACATATAAAATAAAGGGCTGGCTTGTAGATGCTGGGACTGGTGAAAAAGTTAAGGATGCATCTGATAAAGAGATTACAATTAAAGAAGATACAGCAACACAGACAGCTTCTGGCAGTTCAGGCAGCTGGGATGTAAAATTTGAGTTTGATGGGACTGGCCTTGGTGGGAAAAAGCTTGTTTCCTTTATAGAAGTGTATGATGGGGATACTTTAGTATTTGATTGTAAGAAAAAAGAAGATAATAATGAAAGTGTCCTTATACCAGAAATCCAGACAAAACTTGTGGACCAGGATACAAAAAAACAGCTTACAGCAGGTGGGAATTCAGTATTGGTTGATACAATTACCTATAGCAATCTTATTCCTGGTGCAAATTATAAGATTGTTTCAAAACTTATAGATGCTGAAACAAAAGATGTAGGAACTGATAAAGACGGAAATCCAATGGAGTGTGAAACAACACAGGTTTTAGACGAAAGTTCTGGCAGTTTTGATGTTAAACTTGAGTTTAAAATTGATTCATCTGGTGGCAAAGTTTATGTTGCTTATGAAGAGATATTTATTGAAAAAGGAACACCTAATTCTGGTGAGTGGGTGCTTGTGGCAGACCATAAAGACATCATGGACCAGAACCAGAGGACAGTTGTACCTGAAATAAAAACATTTGCCAGAGACCAGAAGACTGACTATAATATTTCGGATGCTGAAAAATATGTCTATATCTACGATACTGTACATTATGAAAACCTTATCCCTGGGCTGGAATATCGGCTGGACAGTAAATTAATTGATGCTGAAACCCATGAAGTAATTATTGATGACAATAATATTCCACAGGAGCTTACAACATATTTTGTGGCAGACGAGGACCATGATGCTGGCAGATATGGCAGCTATGGTGACATTGTGCCTGAAAACCATGATGGGAATGGGGTAACTTTTGCCTTAAATGCTGAAAGTTTTGCAGGCAGGACAGTAGTTGTTTATGAACTGCTTTATCTTGAAGATGAAGAGGGATTGCATTTAGTTGCAGACCACCAAGACCCTCTGGATGAAAAACAAACAATCCATTTCCCTAAAATCTGGACAAATGCTATTGATGTTGAAACACAAACAAACATCTCCTATGCAGACGAAACAGCAATCATCAAGGATACTGTTTCCTTTGAAAACTTGATTCCTGGATTAACATACGAATTACATGGAAGAGTTGTTGACAGGAAGAAAACCATTGAAGCTGGGGATGAAGAAATTCTTGTGGTTGGAACCGATGGGAAACCAGCAGAGAACAAAGTAGTATTCACACCAGACGAGGCCAATGGTACAGTAGAATTAACATTTGACATTGACCTAAAGAAATATGTTGACGATTTGAATAAATCCTATGCAGGTGCTGTGTTTGTTGTGTACGAAGAATTGTATGTCATCCAGAGATATGATGGTGCAGATGACAGGTCTCTGGTAGCATCCCATACTGATATTAATGATGAAAATCAGACAATTTATGTACCTAAAATCACAACATCACTGAATGACAGTAAGACAGGGACGAAATTATCATATGCAGAATCAAATGCACACTTAATAGATACCATTAACTATTTCAATTTTAAACCTTCTACCCAATACACTGTTAAGGGACGATTGTACAACATGGAGGATGGAAAAGTACTCGAAGGCAGCGAAAAGAGCCAGCAGTTTACTTCAAATGTAACAGGAACTGGTTCATGGGCATTAGATTATACCTTTGATGCTTCCAAGATGCAGGGAACGATTGTAGTTGCATATGCAGAAGTTTATATTGGAGATAAGGTTGTTGCAACCCATGATGAATTCTGGGATGTAGAAGAAAGGGTTTATTTCCCTAAGATTACTACAGATGCTATGGATTTGAAAACTGGTGATAATATTTCGTTAGCTGAAAAAACAATGAAAATTATTGATACAGTACACTATAAATCATTGTCGCCTGGATATACATACAAGCTTGTTTCTGAGTTAAGGGACCAGGCAACTGGAGAAATTGTTACAGATGATGCAGGAAATGAACAAGTTTTAACAACCCATTTTAAAACTGATTTTGAGTTGCTTGATAAGCAGTATCTGACATTTGGTGATATCATACCAAAGGCAGCAGATTCAGATGAAGCAACATTTACACTGGATGCAGAATATTTTGCAGGAAGGACACTTGTAATTTTTGAGAGATTGTATCTTGAAAATGCATCAGGAGAACATTTAATAGCAGACCATCAGGACCTTCTTGATGAAAGGCAGACGATTTCTGTTGGCAACATCTGGTCAGATGCCCTTGACATGGACACATTTACTAAAACACTGCATGCAGGCACTGGCAGGGCTACTGTGATAGATACTGTTGGTTATACAAACCTTATGCCAGGGCACACATATGAACTTCGTGGATATGTGGTTGAAAAAGACAGGACTGTCCATGCAGGAACAAATGTACTTGCTACAGCACCAGGAGGTGGTGAAGCAAGGAACTCCATGCAGTTCGTCCCATCCTCTTCCAATGGTTCAGTAAGGCTTTCTTTTGACATTGATGTATCAAAATATGCCACAGATGAATACAAAGGTGCTGTTTTGGTAGTTTACCAAGAGTTATACCACATTAAGGATGATAAGGGCAATGCTGACATGAGGCTTGTCGCAGCCCATACAGATATAGGAAACCTTCGCCAGACTGTATATATCCCTTATATCTGGACAGATTTAAACGACTATAAAACAGGGACAAAAGTGTTATTAGCAGAAGAAGATGCACATATCGTGGATACCATAAGCTATACCAGATTCCAGCCAAATTCAACCTATACAGTCAAGGGCAAAATCATTGACATGGAGAAAGGCACAACACTAACTGACAGTGCTGGCAAGAAAGTAGAAAAGGAAATGGAAGTAACTGCATCTGATACTGGTGCAGGTACATGGGCATTAGATTATGAATTTGATGCATCCAAACTGCAGGGCAAAATCCTTGTAGCATATGCTGATGTGTATGTGAAGAATGGGGAAAGGCCTGATATCCTTTCAAGGGTTGCTACCCACAGTAATTTCTGGGATGCAAACCAGAGGGTATACATTCCTAAAATTTCCACAGTGGCAACAGATCAGAAGACAAACAGCCATGTGACTTTTGCAGAAGATAATGCATGGGTAACTGACAGGATTTATTATTCGCATTTACAGCCTGATACTGAATACAGGTTGATTTCAAAATTAGTGGACAAAGACACAGGTGAAGTAGTTGTGGATGACAAGAAAGTAAAACAGGAAATTGAATCCACATTTACAACTACACCAAATGAATCACAGGAAAAGTATAACCAGACTATTAAAAATCCATTTGCAGATTCTAATGATACAGGCATCGGATATTCCTATGGTTATATTATACCTGCAGATGGGACTACACTTCCAGATGGCTCAAAATACAAAGGGGTTGTCTTTAACTTTGATGCCCATACTTTTGAGGGAAGGACTCTCGTAATCTTTGAAGAATTACAGATGAGGACAAAAGATGGATACCAGACTATTGCTACCCATATGGATATCAATGATGAAAACCAGACTGTACATATTCCGAAAATCAGGACAAATGCTGTGGACAGTGAAACTTTGACACATTCATCAAAGATGGATGGTTCTATGACAGTCATTGATACCATTACATATGAGAATTTGATACCTGGATTTACTTATGAAGTAGAAGGCTTCTTGATGGATAAACCAAGGGATGATACAAAAGGTTACAGTGTTATCAAAGATGCAAAGGGTAATCCAATCACAAATAAGAAAGAATTTACAGCAGACAAGCCAAATGGGACTGTAAAATTGTCTTTGAGTGGTGATGCAAGAAGTTTCCAGACTGACGAAGGGGAATTCAGTTCTGAAACACTGGTTGTATTTGAAAGACTTTATCTTAAAAATAACAAAGATGCCAGCGATGACAGGCTTGTTGTTGCAACACATGAAGATATCAATGATGAAAACCAGACGATTTACTGCCCTCGTATTTCCACGAAAGTTGTTTCCTATGATTTTGGCGAAGAATCAAAAGATGGGGATGCAGACCATGTAACTGGTTTTGCAGCTTATGAATGCGATTACTGTAAAACTCGGTTTACAAGCGAGCATGATGTACAGGCACATATCAAAAAGACACCTGCATGCCTGAATTTTAAGAACAGTTACAGCACAGTAACTGAAGCAACGATTTACGACAGGGTTTATTATGAAAACCTGATACCTAACAGGACGTATGAGATTGTTGGTCATATCATTAACACAAAAACAGGAAAGGCTGTTACTATCAATAATCGTATGGTACAGTCTGAAAAGAAATATTTTACACCAGGAACATCAAATGGTGAGGTTGATGTGGTATTCCATGTCACAGGGCTTGACCTTGCAGGTGGAAGGTATGTATGTTATGAGGAACTGTTCTACAATGGGACCAGCATTGCAGATCATAAGGAGAAATTTGACGATAACCAGACTTTCTATGTCCCTGACATGGTAACATCTGCTATGGATTATGATACAAAGTCAAACATTTCCAAGGCAGATACTATCAGCACGATTATTGATACTGTTGAAATGACAGGCCTTAAAGAGAATGAAAAATACAGGCTTTCTTCTGTATTAATGGATGCGACAACTGATGCAAAATCTGGTGCAAAGGGTAGTAACTATGGCTCCTACTTTATTGATGGTACTGGAAATGCTGTACATGCTGTGGCATGGAGAAAGAAAGGAAGTACAGTATGGCATGATATGTCAGAGTATTTCACTATTGATTCTACACTCTCACCAGAGGATTACAGGGGAACAGCAACAATCGAAGTGAAATTTGAAGTTGATACAGTGACAGAGCATGGTGGCAAAGACTACCAGGGCATGACTTATGTTGTATTCCAGGAACTGTACACAGAGAATGGTACATTAGTGGCACAGCATAAGGATATCACAGACAAGCAGCAGACTATTTATATTGGTGGCATGTATACAGTTGCACTGGATGGCTCTCCGATTAATGGCACTATGACAAACCTGATGGATGGCACAAGTGGTGACAGGACACTGGTGGATTATATTTACTATTCTAACCTGCTTCCAAATAAGAGTTACTATGTAACGACTAATGTGTATATCAAAGAAATGAGTAAAGGTGGAAACCCTGACACTGATGTTATGCAGCCATTCGAAGCTGAAAATGCAGTGGGATTGATGGCACACCAGTATACAACAAAATCAACAGGTTCTGGATACTGGGCAATTAATATTTCACTGTCTGGAGAAAAATTAAAGGATTATCTGGACAAATCTGAGAATGGAATTACATTAGTTGTTTACGAGGAAATCCACGAAGGGACGATGGATGGGAAGAGGGTTGCACTGGAAAACAACCTGTATAACGAATCACAGAGTGTCCATATACCAAAAATTAAAAGCACTGTGGAAGAGGATAAGGTTAGTGGTTTGCATTACACATTATCTGAGGGTAAATGGATATGCAATAATGATGAATGTGTAATCTATGTCTGTGATGGATGTGGCAAAGAGTTCCACAGCGAGGAAGAGGCAGCAGACCATCTGTATGACTGTCGTGAAGGTGACAGCTATACCTGCACAAGTGGTGTGTTTAACAGCAAGGCAGAAGCAGAGGCACATGTAGCACCTGTGTATGAGTGCAATAACTGTGGATTACATTTTTCCGATGAATCAGATGCAGAGGCACATGTCAATGGCAAATGCAGGGATGCAGCTGTTGTAAGGGCAACACAGCTTGTCAGGGATGAAGATAATAATGTAGTGAACGAACTGTGGTATGCATGCAGTGCATGTGGCTCACAGTTTAAGACAAATAAAGAGTGTTTAGACCATATCAATGGGTCTGATACCTGCTACAACTACACAAATATTAATGCAGCACACAATTCATACAGTAACATCAATGCAGGGGTAACAGATACTGTATCGTACAGCAATTTAATCCCAGGCAAGAAATACAGGATAACAGGCAAAATTTATAATACAGAAACGAAAGAGCCAGCTTTGGCAGAAAATGAAGAGGAGATTACTTCTTCTAAAACATTTATCCCTATGGCATCACAGGGTTCTGTGAAACTGGACTTTGGATTTGATGGAACATACCTTGCTGGGCATAAGTATGCAGTTTACACAGAAATACTGTTAGTGGATGCAAGGTATGATACAACAACAGCATCAACTATAAATAATCCTGTGCTAATAACAAAACATAATGAAAATTTGGATGATAAGGAAGAGGATATTGGTTTGTTCTATAAGCTTCATATTCCAATACATAAATTATCTTCCATATGCAATCTGTTACCTAATATATTTTACATATATAGTGAAAACTATATTTACTACAATTAACCACCCTCCTCCTCTTTTTCGTCTTTTTTTCTTCTCTATATCTATCCAATCATACAGATGATTATTATCCTTTTCTGCTGGTATTTTATCAAATGTACATGTGCATAAAGAATTTTTGTTGTACAGAAACAGGTAAAAATGTATTAAAAATAAAAGAGGGAAGAGGAGTTGGGTGGGATAAAAGTAGATTTTAGAGTGCTATCAGAATGTGCCTGTAAGTCTTATGAATGCATTTTTATGGATTAGACAACTATATGGCCTTTATATGAAAATTGCTCTGAAAGCCTTACAGAGGCTTTTATGAGGGCAGCAGGAAAGAAAGGGTAGGGAAAATGGGGAAGAGGAGGAGGTTTTTTTCATAGTTAAAACCTGTACATGGAATTGCACAGGTTTTATTAAAATGTAACACCTCCATTTTGGCAGTTTTATTAAGATAACTATTATTTTACTGCAATTTTTTCAATCTGCTCTACAGTCTGGATACTGTCAATATTTAACAAGATGCCTAACATATCTACACAGCCAAAAGCTGGCAGAACTGGTTCGTTGGCTGATACAGCAATATTGTATAATGCTTCCTTATCTCTGCTTTCTCTGATTGTAAAATGACCATTTTCATCACCATTAATTTCATTATAATTAAAAGTCTGCCCGATGATATTGCATTTGCATGAGCTTTCAGATTCAGCAAGAGTCTTTTTCACTGCAAAATAGCAGCCTTGACAGCAATTTTCGGCAACCCATTTCTGGTGGTCCACAATTAAATAGTAAATATCTGCATTCTCAAAATAACTGTCAAAAGCACTACATCTGTCTGAATGCAGAAGCAACTCTGCCAATTCCATAACTTTATTGTGTTCTAATGGCATTTTACTGGAAATAAAATTTGAATATGCTATGTTGTGTTGTTCCAGATATGTTTGGATGCAGTTTGCCATGTTTTCATATAGACAGGTTCTTAATGCTGCCAGCAGTTCCTTTGATTCATTCTCTGACAGTCCCCCATCAAATGATACAGAATAAATATTATCATCATCCATAACTTCAAACCTGTAGGATAAAAAGCTGTCCCTGCCTTGCTGCATGATACTTTCTGTTGCATCTTTCACCTGTGTGCCTGTGATATTTCTGTTTAATCTTTTTTGATTCATAATCAAGAATCCTCCTTTTTTATTCTTTGTACGAAAAAAAGCATATCACTTGTACAATGACTGTTCTTTTTGCGAAAATGCACCATGCAGAATGATATTGTCCATCTAGTATGCTTGTAGAATTAGGGAATTTATAATTATCACTGTAACAACAGTTTCTACTAATTATAGCACTTTGTTGAATGATATCAACAAAAGAGGATTGAAAATCATGTCTGATGTTGACATAATTCAACGAAATGGAAAGGATGGTAAAGTTATGATGGATGTTAAATTATGCTTGGAAGAAACAGGAAAGAGGATTATGGAGAGGAGGAAGAAACTTGGGTTGACACAGGAACAATTAGCTGAAAAGTGCGAATTGACAACACAGGCAGTTAGTTATTTTGAATCTGGGAAACGGGCCATGCGACCAGAAAATTTAATGAAAATTGCATTAGGTTTGGGTGTCAGCACAGATTATTTGTTAACAGGAGATATTATTGACAAAGACAAGCTGCTACTGTCAAAAAAACTTGATAAACTTACACCTGCCGAAGTTAGGTTGATAGAGGGCATAATTGATGAATGTATTGCCTTATATCACAAGGATGCCTGATTAATACATAGGATATGACAGACAGGATGCTGTAATTCAAAAAACTGTATATGCATTAACTTCCAATAATGGTTTCTGGAATATGTAGCTGTGGTATGTAGTTATGATGCCAGCTGGCAGGTCTGATGTCAGCTGGTTTTATAAATAGTTCAAAAAATGATATGCCCTCCTCTTCTTCCCTTCTTTTCTCTTTTGTTTCTATCCTCATTATCTGCTGTTTATAAAAAATCCATTGACCTGCATTTTCGCAGATTTTTTTTATTTCTAATTCTGATATTATTTATGGATATAAAAAACTATAAATATTAAGGAGGTAATGTCTAATGTCAAATAAGTTTATGGAAACGGGAAGCAGTGTTGGTGGCAACAGATGCAGTGTAGAGGAAATTGTTGCAATACCAGGGCTGAATCTTATTATAGCACCAGACAGGCAATATGAGTCATGTTCTGCACTAAATCTTTCCCTGGCTATTGCTGGTGCAACAGGATTTTTAGAAAGGAAACCAGGGCATGGCAGAACTCTGGTGTTTTCGTTAGAGAATGCCAAGAAAAAGACAGAGCAGATGCTCGCACAATATAATGCTATGCTTGGGGATATTACTGTTGTGTATGCACACAGGAAAGGAACTTTTGGAAACAAAATAGAAGATGGCTTGGATGTGTTCTTGAGGGACAATCCACAATTAAAATGCATAGTAATTGATTCTATAGAAAAAATTGTGGAAGGAGAGGTTGGTCAGATAAAATATGATTTTGCTTACAATAAGTTATGTGCTTTAAAAGAAGTTGCAAGTAAACATGGTGCAACACTTTTGGTGGCAACATATACTGGAGGATCAGAAGATAGTGATAAATTTACTGATGTTGCAGATACAGTATTGGAGGTTATCAAAAGTAGCAGTCAAGGTGGCGAAGGACATACACTTTTTATATCTGGAAAAAACAGATGCGAAACAAAAGTGACAGTGGGGTTTGATTCTGGCAGATACAGATGGAACCAGATAACATTCAAATAGTAATTACATTGTTTTTAAGGTGAAACAGATGCTACATTATACTGTAGTGTCTGTTTTTGTTGTCATGAAAGAAAGTATTTTTGCTGGTTTGGAGCTGGTATTGTATATGGTATTCTAATCACAAACCTGTAAATGGGTAGGCATGTAGGAGCTTTTTCATTACTGCAGGTCTATATGTAGACAAGTAGAGATTTCTGCATAATTACCTATAGATTTCATGTAGATATGTAGACATATTGGTATGCAGAATTGTAATCATGTTTATTGGAAGAGAGGAATCACAGTATAGATTTCTTGTCTTAAAGCAAAATATGAGACCTGCATTGCAAATCTCATATTTTTTAATTTCTGTGGTTTTCTTGCTTTTTATAGTGATTAAATGAACATTTTAGAACATTTATCAAGACCAAGCAACATCAGTCTTGGAAGAAAATCGTCTTGAACATAATTGATTAATGACTTTAACCATTCCTGTTCATTTGCACCCATTTCAGTGGAAACGATAACCTGTGTCCTGAAAAGCATACTGCCTTTGAGCTGGTAGATGCCATCTTCTGTTTTTTCAGATGTTATTCCTAATCTTTTCAAGTCATTAAACAGCTGTTCAGGGGTATGCTGGCTGACTAATGTAACAGTAACATCATCTGCTTTAATTAGGTTGTCTTCAATTCCACTTGCTTTGTACAAGCTTGCATATGCAATTAATTTATAAAAATGGTCAGTATCTGGTTTTCCAGAAATATAAGTGTAATCAAGGAGGTTATGTCCTTTGAAGATTTTTCCAATGTCATTCTGGATTTCAATGTCTGGCGACTTTAATATTGCTAAGAGATATGTGGCAACTGGTTTCATATACATACAGTCATCTGGTTTATAGCCTGTGTTGGTATCAGTTGTTGCAAGTTCAATTTTTAGTGCATCACAGTAAACAGTATTTTCCTTTGTTATATCCATATTTGAATCTTCCTTTCTGTTTGGTTGGGGGCTTCTTGTACTTATATGCATGATTTAAGTTCTGTAGTGGCAAATAACAAAAATCCTCCTCTTATTAATTGTTTCATATTAGAATATGAATTATTTTTCTGGATGAAAATTTATGTATGTTCAAATTATTACAGTTGTAACATGTGGTATGTATTTCCGCCAGATTTTCTTATGTTTTTTTAATGTTATTGTATAAGGGAAATAAAAAACATACAGAGTGAAAGGAGGAGGAATATATGATAAGTGTAAAGGATATGGCTGACCTTGTTTATGTTTATGATGCATATATAACAATTAATAAAGCATTATTTGGAGATGCAGTACTTTTAGGTTTCAATGAAGGGAATTTTGGAGCAATCAGCAGGATATTCAATGTCATAGAAAGAAATGTTATTGAGGAGTTAAAGAAAGATGATTACAAAAAGACATGGGATATACTGGATGATTTTTCGTTGAAACCAGAGGAAAGGGCAAAGAAATTGCTTGGGGAATAGTATTGCACAAAACTGTTTAAGGGAATTGAAAGGCAGATGCTTTTATGGTAGTATATAATCTATAAACATAAATCTTACAGGAGGTGAAGCTGTTGGCAGAACCAGAAGAAAAACAGAGAGTTTCCACAGACAAAAGGGACAGTGTGGTAAAACATACCATCAAGGACAGTGTATTTACAAATTTATTCAAAGAGAAAAAATATCTGGTGCAGTTATATCATGCACTCCATCCAGAACGGAAAGGTGTTACAGAAGAGGATATAAAAGAAGTGACAGTCAGTAATGTCCTTGTGGATGACATCTATAATGATGTGGGTTTCATGGTTGGTTCGACTTTGCTGGTACTGGTTGAATGCCAGGCTACCTGGACAGTAAATATCATATTCAGGGCTTTGATGTATCTGGTGCAGACATACAGGGAATATTTCAGGAAAACAAAACAGAACATGTATAAAAGCAGGAAACTGGAAATGCCTGAACCAGAATTATATGTCATATATACTGGAAACAGGAAGACAAGACCAGAAGAAATTTCATTGAAAGAAGAATTTTTTGATGGGAAAGATATTTGTATTGATGTTAAGGTAAAGATGGTGTATGATGGCAGGGATGG
>DKXQ01000214.1 GCA_002493085.1 Lachnoclostridium sp. UBA7122 | reverse complement strand
ATATGTGGAATTGGAGGAGGAGGAACCTGATGAAAAGATTAATTACATAGTTGAGGCGAGGGCTGCCTATTCTCCATCCAAAGTGACTGCCTATACAAATAAGTATTGGAATAGCCATAATTCTGCATACCCTAATTTTGAGAGTTTAGGTGGAGATTGTGCGAATTTTGTGTCACAGGCATTGCATGCTGGTGGAAAATCAATGAAAGGAACGGATGCTTCAAATTTCAGTAATTGGTTTTGCAGAACAAGTTCAACCAATCAACTTTCTAAGGTTTCATCGACATGGAGAGGGGCAGATGCATTTGGACATTATTGGATGGCTAATGCAAAGAAATACAAGAAATTTGGTGCATCATACTTTTCTTCAGCAGATAGTTTCAAAACGGTTTATAACTATGGATCAGTTGGTGATGCTATATCTGTTTTGAATAGTAATGGGCGTCCATATCATACATTGATTATTTCTTATAAAGAGGACGGGAAACTGAAATTCGCATCTCATACAGATAATCATAAATGGAAGTCTCTCTATAATTATATAAGAGAGGCAGGGAAGGATCCGGTTAGGATTTATAAAATGTAGTTCCTATTATAGTAAAGCATCAATATATTGAATTGGAATCGAATCGTAAGTACCCATAGTTTGCTATGGGTACTTTAGTAGAGAGGAGAGATAGAAATAATGAAAGTAAAGAAAGTCGTATTTGCTATGTTGGTAACTACAATGGTTATTTCAGGATGCAGTCATTCCAATGATAAGGCAGGGCAAGGTAAGGAAAATCCATTGCCGAGCGAACATGAGATTAATTCTGTAACAGCAGAGCCATCTGATGATCCTACCATTTATCCTGAGATGGTAAGTCCATCTGTTGTTCCTGAAAAAGATAAGAATAATAGGGAAGATGCACCAGTTGAATATGTAGATGCAAATTATTTTAAAGAAAAAGTTAAAGACATAATATACTACAAAGATGGGAAAAAATGTACAATATCGCCAGACACAGAGCAAGGAAAGCAGATTATTCTTATGACTAAAATGCGATATGTTAATACCGGAGAGCATGTGCTGCGAAAAAACAAATTAAAGAAACGAGTTTCAACTTTGCAGAAAAAAGGAAGGGCATTAGAAATCAAATTTGCAAAACCTTGTTATAAGATTTATACTGGTGGAAAAAGCAATGATTATAAAAAAGTATCTATTAACTATCAATCATGGCTTTACCCATTGGAGGGAGAAGAATCAAAGTATTTTCTGCCATTACCCAATAAGGAATGTACGTATGAAAGACTTGGGGATGCAAAGCAGTTATTAGAATATTTGGAAAAGAATATTAAATAATTGGCAAAGGAAATAGAAGGCAGTAACAGAAAAATGTGAAAAAGAGAGAGGATAGCATAATGGAAATTCCAAAGGTTTTTGAAAGTGAATATAAATTTTGTTTGATATTATGGGAAAATGAACCAATAAAGAGTGGGGATTTAGTAAAACTTTGTAGGGAAAAATTGGGG
Organism: Lachnoclostridium sp. UBA7122; assembly: GCA_002493085.1. Lineage (GTDB taxonomy): Bacteria > Bacillota > Clostridia > Lachnospirales > Lachnospiraceae > Butyribacter. The sequence continues at coordinate 1,966 of DKXQ01000214.1, read as the reverse complement.
TGGAAAAATACAACAACTTATACTGTGATAAAAAGATTATCGGAACGAGGAGTAGTGAAGAATGAAAACACGATTGTTTCTTCGCTTGTTTCAAAGGAAGAAATTCAAGAAGCAGAAATAGTGGATATGGTTGAGAAAACATTTGAGGGTTCTTTGCCGGCATTTATTGCGGCTTTTGGAAGACATGAGAGGCTGACAGAGGAGGAAATTGAAAATATAAAAAGAATGATTGAAAAAGACTAGAATATATGTAGAAGGTTTCAGTTAAATTATTTGGTACAGGAGGAATTTATGCAGGGGTTTTTCTTGGAAATAGTATCAATGGGGATAAATGCCAGTTGGATGATTCTGGCTGTATTGCTTTTGCGTATTTTGTTTTGGAAATCACCAAAATGGATTGTGTGTTTCTTATGGGTTCTGGTTGGGATTAGACTCATATGTCCCTGGAATATAGAAAGTGCTATGAGCCTTATCCCTATTCGACTTGAAGTTCCTTTGGGATATTCTGAAAAAAATATCAATAAAGACGATGGGGATATAGCATATATTAATATAGGTCATAATCCTATCGCAAATAGACATATAAAATCTGGGAAACATCTTTCGTCTCCAGATGAAAGTGGGGCAGATGAAAGCCTGATGTCAGATATTAAAAATGTTCTGGTGGACAGTCAAAATGAACAAATAGTACTAGATAGTAAAGTAATCACAATTGCTATGATAATGTGGTTGTGTGTTATGATAGTGATGCTATTCTATTTTTTTATGAGTTATATTTATATTAATAAAAAAACAGAAACCGCAACTCTTCTTAAGGAAAATGTATGGGAGAGTGAATTTGTAACTTCACCATTTGTATTCGGACTACTTCGTCCCAAAATCTATATTCCATATAGTATAAACCAAGAAAATCTTTTATATATTTTGGCTCATGAGCGCACTCACATAAAACGGAAGGATCATATAATAAAACTAGTAGCCTTTTTTATTCTATCCGTGTATTGGTTTCATCCGCTAGTTTGGGTTGCTTATGCTCTTTTAGGTAGAGACATTGAACTTGCTTGTGATGAAAAGGCCGTTGTAGCCATGGATAAGCAGGAACGAAAAAAATATTTATTGACACTCCTAAGTTGTAGTGTCTCCAAAAAAAGTGCCAGTATATATCCTTTGGCATTTGGGAAAATAGGAATTAAAGAAAGGGTGATTCGCATGAAGAGATGGAAAAAACCATCATTATTACTAATGATTATTACGTTATTTGCAGGTATTATCGTGTCTTTTTGCTTTTTGACTAATCCAAAGAGACAGGAGATAGTAAGTGCACAAGGGGAAACAAATAAAGATAAAACAATATTAGAAGTAAAAAAGGCTTCAGTTGATTTAAGTGGGAGTACGGGTGCAGATGGAACAATGTTATATTATGTTGATGATAACAAAATTATCTTTGGTGGGAATTTTGGATTGTTTGTTCATGACAAAATGTCTGGTAAGATTGTGCAGTCTCTGGATTTGGAATATATTGGATGTAATCAGACACAGGGGGATAATTATTGTGCCATAGCTGTTGACAAACAAGGTCAAAAAGTTTATCTGAATCCGCTTCGTCAAAAGAAATTATATATATTGGATCTGCTATCTGACAAATTAGAAGTAAAAGAATATCCGAATTCAGATATTTGGAAAGATAGTTCATTAGATTTGTTTTATGTAGAAAATACCAAACAAGTCAGTTATTACAATGCTCAAAAGGAAGAAATGGTATGTGTATTAAATGAAAGAGATTTTGCAATAGGAAATTGTGTCTATGCTGAATATAGTAAAAATGAATTGAAGAAAAAAGAGGAAAGACAGTATGCCCCTTTATTCTCGCAAAATAATGAGTAAAATTTCTTGTGAAGATGGTACTAATATAAATACTGAATTGGGGAAGTATTCGTTGTTTAAAGTTTGAGTTTCCCCATTTTTT
>DKXQ01000119.1 GCA_002493085.1 Lachnoclostridium sp. UBA7122 | reverse complement strand
TTTTTGCTTAAGTTCGCGCCTATGAGTTTTCTCTCCCCCACCCCCTTATCTTTTATACTATTTTATAAGATTTTCCCCACCATTACAATATCTAATAAAGGCAGGATAGTATAACTTTAACTGGGTATACAAATATTGACTTTGGCATGGCAATAAAACTTTCCAAGGTGAAACTGTAGGAAGAGTATGAAGAAGCCATCCTGCCAATATAGATAGTCTGTTTTTTATTGTGGAATTAACTTACAATTAACATACATATACTTTTGGAATTAACATTGAAGATAGTATACTTGGTTCATAAAAAAACAGAGGAGTGTATCTAATATGAAAAAAATTATTACTATTGTAGCAGCTCTTGCGCTTATGACAGGAGCACTGGCAGGATGTAGTACCAATAATGCAGAAAGCGGGAAAAGAAAAAACTCTCAGACAGTTGCCACAGATGGTTCTACATCAATGGAAAAAGTCATTGGATTTTTGAGCGAAGATTATATGGAGAAACATAAGGACATAAAGGTTACATACAATCCGACAGGCTCCAGTTCCGGCATACAGGCAGTAGCTGAAGGAAGATGTGATATTGGACTGGCAAGCCGTGACCTGAAGGAAGAAGAAGCGGCAGATTTGCAGGAAACAGCCGTTGCCATTGACGGAATTGGAATCATAGTAAATCATGATAATCCAGTAGTGGATTTGACAATTGAGCAGATTAGAAAGATTTACAGTGGTGAGATTACCAACTGGAAAGAGGCTGGCGGCAATGATGCACCAATTGTCTGCATTGGGCGTGAGGCGGCTTCTGGTACAAGGGAAGGATTTGAGGAAGTGACAGGTACAAAAGATAAGTGTAAGTATTCTCAGGAACTTACTTCCACAGGAGATGTTGTGCAGACTGTATCCAGCAATCCAAATGCAATCGGTTACGCATCAACCGCCTCTGCAAACAATACAGTAAAGCTGGTCAGCGTGGAAGGGGTGAAGCCTACGACAGAAACTATTCAGAATGGAGAATACAAAGTCCAGAGAAACTTTGTGCTTGTAACCAAAAAGGATACTGCCCTTTCTAAAGCTGCGCAGGAGTTTTTTGACTTTGCTACTAGCGGACAGGCAGACAGCCTTATTACAGAGGCAGGTGCAGTTCCAGTAAAACGCTAAAAACAGGAGGATGTTATGGAAAAAATAAAAAAGACAGCAAAATGGCTGGAAAAGGCAATGAACCTGTTATTTCTGGTATGCGGTCTGCTGACAATATTGTTTGTCATACTGATTACAATATTTCTTGTAATCAGCGGTATTCCGGCAATCCAAGACATCGGTCTGGGAAACTTCCTGTTTGGGAAGGTCTGGGCTTCAGCTTCTGCAAATCCTTCATATGGCATCCTTCCTTTTATCCTGACATCTGTATACGGAACCTGTGGGGCAATCCTCATAGGAGTTCCAGTGGGGCTTTTATGTGCTATTTTTCTGGCAAAAATGTCTCCGGAAAAGATTGGCAGTGTAGTAAGGAATGTGGTGGATTTGCTGGCTGGCATACCATCCGTTGTTTATGGGCTGGTGGGCATGATTATCATAGTGCCATGTGTCAGGGAGATATTTCATCTTCCAGATGGGGCAAATCTTTTTTCGGCAATTCTTGTTCTTGCCGTTATGATTCTGCCTTCTGTCATTTCCGTATCAGAAACATCAATTAAAGCGGTACCAAAGGAATATGAGGAAGCTTCCCTTGCATTGGGGGCAACAAAGACTGAAACTGTATTTAAGGTTGTTGTTCCGGCTGCCAAAAGTGGTATTGTTACTGCAGTTGTCTTAGGTATTGGAAGGGCAGCAGGGGAAGCAATGGCAGTTATGATGGTAGCAGGAAATGTTGCCAACATGCCAGAACTGTTTGGAAGTGTCCGGTTTCTGACTACTGCAGTTGCCAGTGAAATGTCCTATTCTTCCGGCTTGCAGAGACAGGCATTGTTTTCCATTGCACTTGTGCTTTTTATGTTTATTATGGCAATTAACCTTATATTGAATGTATTTATAAAAAAGGGGGAGCAAAATGAATGATAACATATTAAAAGCAAGAAAAATCAAGGACCATATCCTAAATCTGCTTATGGTTTTGTCGGCAGTGTTAATCTGTGGTATCCTGTCCGGACTGATTGGGTATATCCTGTACCGGGGTATTCCACATATCTCATGGACGCTTGTTTCTATGAAACCAAGCCTTTTGCGTGGTACGGTTGGGATTCTTCCCAATATCCTGAATACTTTATATATTATTATTATAACTCTTTTGATTGTACTGCCACTTGGAACAGGGGCTGCCATTTATCTGAATGAATATGCCAAAAATAAGAAGCTAGTATGGGTAATTGAACTGGCAACAGAAACTCTTGCCGGAATACCTTCTATTATATATGGACTGGTGGGGATGCTTCTGTTTGTACAGTTTTTCTCTCTGGGAACCAGTCTGGTGGCCGGTTCCCTGACTCTGGCAATCATGACATTGCCAACGATTATCCGCACCACACAGGAAAGCCTGAAAACAGTGCCAAAGGCATACCGGGAGGGAGCTCTTGGATTAGGTGCAGGAAAATGGTATACGATTCGTACAGTGGTAATTCCCTGCGTCATTGATGGTATTGTGACAGGCTGCATCTTATCGGTGGGCAGAGTAGTGGGTGAAAGTGCCGCACTTCTCTTTACAGCAGGGATGGCAAATGAGCTGCTGTCCCTGCCAGAGGCAGTACAGGCGGGAAATGCTGGTTCTACCCTGACTGTTGCAATGTATGTGTATGCGAAAGAACGTGGCCAGTTTGAAACTGCATTTGCGATTGCCGCCATATTGCTTGTACTTACTTTTTTTATTAATATATCAGCAAAAGCAGCAGCAGTAAAATTGAAGCAGAAATGAGGTGAATGATATGGAACATATTATCATGGCAAAGGATTTGAACTTATGGTATGGTGTGAGCCATGCCCTGAAAAATATCAATATGGAAATTCCGGAAAAGAAAATTACCGCATTAATTGGACCTTCCGGCTGTGGAAAATCTACCTTTCTGAAAACATTGAACCGGATGAATGATTTGGTAGAAAACTGCCGGATTGAAGGGAAGATTACACTTTCTGGTACCGACATTTACAGGGAAATTGATGTAAACATGCTACGGAAGCGTGTTGGCATGGTTTTTCAGAAACCAAATCCGTTTCCGGTAAGTATTTATGATAACATTGCCTATGGTCCGAGAATACATGGAATAAAATCAAAAGTTAAGCTGGATGAAATTGTAGAGCGTTCCCTGACACAGGCGGCAATCTGGGATGAATGTAAGGACCGTTTGAAGAAAAATGCGCTGGGCATGAGCGGAGGACAACAGCAGAGGCTTTGCATTGCAAGAGCACTTGCAGTAGAACCGGAAGTCCTTCTGATGGATGAACCGACATCAGCTCTTGACCCCATTTCCACTTCAAAGATAGAAGATTTGGTGATAGAACTTAAGGAAAAATACACAATTATTATGGTTACCCACAATATGCAACAGGCAGTGCGGATTGCAGATAAGACAGCATTTTTCCTGTTGGGCGGGGTGGTGGAATTTAACGACACACAGACTATGTTCTCTGCGCCATCAGATAAAAGAACAGAGGATTATATCACAGGGAGGTTTGGATAATGCGGAATAATTTTGACAGACAGCTATCCCAGCTTAACACAGAACTGGTTACGATGGGGGCATTATGCGAAGAGGCAATCACAAATGCCGTAAAATATCTTACAGATAATGACGAGAACAGTAAAATTATGTGTCTGGATGCAGACACGCAAATTGATAAAAAAGAGCGTGATATAGAAACACTCTGCCTGAAATTGATTTTACAGCAACAGCCTGTGGCAAAAGATTTGAGAGCCGTCTCTGCCGCTTTGAAAATGATTTCTGATATGGAACGGATTGGAGACCAGGCATCGGATATTGTGGAGATTGCGCCTTATGTGGCAAAAAAGGGAACACTTGGCGAAACACATATCCGGGAAATGGCAGAAGCAGCTATCAAAATGGTGTCAGAAAGTATTGAATCCTTTGTAAAAATGAATCTGGATATTGCATATATGGTAATTGAACATGACAACATCGTGGATGATTTGTTTGACAAGGTAAAGTGGGAACTGATAAAATCAATAACAGAGAGTCTGGATGATGCAGAAGCTCTTATGGATTTGCTCATGATTGCAAAATACTTTGAACGGATTGGGGACCATGCAGAAAATATTGCCGGGTGGGTAATCTACTCCATAACAGGTATGCACCAGAAAATCTCTGAAAAACCACTTGGAAAAGAGGAATAAAATGATTTATCTGCTGGAAGATGATGACAATATAAGAAAACTGGTATGCTATGCCTTATCAAAAGAGGGATTTGAGGTACAGGGGTACTCTTCTCCAAAGGAATTCCATCAGGGGATGAATATGGAATTTCCAGAATTGATTTTGCTGGACATTATGCTGCCAGAAGAAGATGGGTTATCAATTCTAAATAAGCTCAGGAATAATGCGAAGACAGAGCATATTCCTGTTATTATGCTTACTGCAAAGGGCAGCGAATTTGATAAAGTGACTGGTCTGGACATGGGAGCGGATGATTACATAGCAAAGCCTTTTGGAACTATGGAACTAATTTCAAGGGTGCGGGCAGTGTTAAGACGTTCCTGCAAAATGCAGGGTAATAGAATATATGAGATTGGCGGATTGTATGTTAACCCGGCAAAACATATTATTATGGTATCAGGAGAGGCGGTGCCGCTTTCTTATAAGGAATATCTGCTGTTGATAGTTCTGCTGGAGGCAGAGGGAAATGTAGTAGAACGTGACAGGCTTTTAACTAGTGTCTGGGGGGAATATTATACAGAATCCCGGACACTGGATGTACATATCCGTAAACTGCGGGTAAAACTGGGTAAGGCTGGAAAGCTGATTCAGACCATAAAAGGAATTGGCTATAAATTAGGAGATGATTAGAATAAATAAAAAAATATTTCGTTCGTCACTGCTTACTGTCTGTTTTGTACTAACTGCTGCTATTGCATTAATTATGGGGCTTTTATTTCATTTCTTTGAAAAGCGGATACAGACAGAGCTTGTAAATGAGGCTGGTTTTCTGGCACAGGCTGTTGAAAATGAAGGAATCAGGTATTTTGACGGCTTTGATGGCAAGGATAGCAAATTTACCAGGAATAACCGCATTACATGGATTGGTAAAAACGGAAAAGTATTATTTGACAGCAGGGCAGATGTGTCTGGACTGGATAATCATGCTGACAGGGATGAAATCAAAGAAGCAATGAAAAATGGGAAAGGCATGAGTACAAGATACTCCAAAACCCTGACGGAAAAAACAGTGAATTATGCCATACGGCTTTCCGATGGGAGTATATTACGGGTTTCCACAGAGCAGTATACGGTAATAACTATTCTGATGGGGATGCTCCAGCCAGTCTTGTTAATTATGTTTGCTGCATTAATTTTGACACTGGTGCTTTCCGCAAGAGTATCAAAAGCCATCATAGAGCCGGTTAACAGACTGGATTTGGAAGTGCCAGAGAATAATGATATCTATGAGGAATTAACACCATTGCTCCGGAAAATTGCAGACCAGAAGGAAACGATTGAGGAACAGCTTGCAGATGCCCGCAAGAAACAGAACGAATTTAACCTGATTACGGAAAATATGAGTGAGGGTTTTTTGATTATTGACGCAGATGCCAATCTCCTGACCTGCAATTCTGCCGCATTAAACCTGCTTGGGATTGTGCCTCCGTCAGACAGAAGTGTTCTGATGTTCTGCCGTGCAAAAGAGTTCCGTGAAGTAATATCAGATGTTCTGTCAGGAATAAGGGCAGAGAATACTATGGTGCGGGATGAACACAGTTACAGCCTGATTGCCAGCCCGGTTTTTGAAAAAGAAGCCGTAATCGGGGCTGTTGTGGTTATTCTGGATATTACAGAACGTGAAAAAAGGGATACACTGCGCCAGGAGTTTATGGCAAATGTCTCCCATGAACTGAAAACTCCGCTGACTTCCATTTCCGGTTTTGCCGAACTTATGAAAACAGGAGAGGTTCCGGAAAGTGATGTCATTGACTTTTCAAAGTCCATTTACGACGAGGCGCAAAGACTTATCACATTGGTTAATGATATTATTAAAATTTCTGAACTTGATGGACAGAGTATTCCGTTTGAAAAAGAAATGGTAGATTTATATGAATTGTCAAGTGAGATAATTGAACTTTTGAAAAAGGAAGCAGATAAAAAGAACATTACCTTCTATCTGGCCGGTGGCAAGGCAGAAATTATGGGTGTGCGTAAAATTCTGGAGGAAATGCTCTATAACCTTTGTGATAATGCTATTAAATATAATAAGGAAAATGGTATGGTGGATGTTTTAGTAAACCAGACAGAAGATGGTGTAAATGTAATTGTCCGGGATACTGGAACAGGGATTGGGACAGCACATCAGGACAGGGTATTTGAGCGTTTTTACAGAGTGGACAAGAGCCATTCCAGGAAAGAGGGCGGAACAGGGCTTGGGCTTGCCATTGTAAAGCATGGTGCCATGTACCATCATGCAAAAATCAGTCTGGAAAGCACTGTAGATGTGGGAACTGCCATAACAATTACATTTGCAAATATGCATTGATGATATTAATAAGCAGGGCTGCTGTATTAAGAAAAATATAAAATTCTTAATGCAGCAGCCCTGCTTTGGCTTATTTTAACAGCAACAGTAATTTAAAAATAATTAAGGCCAGATATGCTATTGACAAAGCAAAAGAAAATGCTAGAATAGATTTAGAATAATTCTAATTTTTATTTTTATATTTTAATAAGGGGTATTATGACCAAAAATGCTAAGTATATTTTAGAAATTATTAATAGTTCCAATGTGCATTTAACAGCAGAACAGATTTATTTATCTTTAAAAGAAAAAAATAAAACAGCCGCACTTGCTACGGTTTATAATAATTTGTCTTTTCTATATAAAGAGGGATTAATTAAAAAGATTTCAGTTGAGGGATATCCGGACTGTTATGACAATATAAAACGGCATGACCATCTGGTATGCAAAAAGTGTGGAAAGTTGTCTGATATTGTGCTGGAAGATTTGACAGGAATTATCCAGCAGCAAATAAATATTCCTATACTATCCTATGATTTGAAGATAAATTATATCTGTGCTGGCTGCCAAAAAGGCACAGTGGAACAAAGGCAGGGAAAGGGAAGGGATAAAGAACCATGAGATTAAGAAAAAGAAATTTTGATACTGCTGTTGGAAATATTTCAAGGCTTGCTAATATGCAATATGAGCCAGCCAATGGCGAATTAAATAATATACATAAACGTCTGGTGAAAGGGAGGGAAGAGTTTGGACAGGTTGTAACAAAAACTATGAATGCAGTAATCCGTATGAGTGCTATGGATTTAACATTAGAGACAAATGTTGCAGCTGTAGAGGATATTAATAACTCAGTTTTAACTGCTGTAAATGCTATTAGTGAATCGGCAGAGTCTACAGCTACTATTGCTACTGAGGTATCAAAAGCACATGAAAACCTGACAGATACAATTATTGAGCTCTCTGATGAATCAGGCAGGATAATGGGAGATATCAGTAATTGTGAAAATGAACTTACTACTATTACAGGATTGTCTGAGACTGCTATTAATACTGCTAAGGAAATGAAGACAGATATTTATGGGCTTATTGATATTATCCAGAACGTGAATGAAGCAATAGAAGCTATTAATTCTATTTCGTCACAAACTAACCTGTTAGCCCTGAATGCTTCTATAGAAGCAGCACGTGCAGGAGAAGCTGGCAAAGGTTTTGCAGTTGTTGCAGAGGAAATACGCAATCTTGCAGATGAAACAAAGTCACTGACAGGAAAGCTTGGAGACCTGATAACCACTATCCAGGATGCCTCTCATAAAAGCTCCGAGAGTGTAGATACAACTGTAGCCAAGCTTGAGCATATAGATGGCAATATACAGAATGTATGGAAAATTACAAAGAATAACCAAAAGGGCGTAAACCATATAACAGATTCTATTTCCTCACTTGCTGCTGTAAGTGAACAAATCAGCAGTTCAATGAATGAGCTTGATGACCAGGTGCAGCATGTAAGTACAGAATGCCAGAGCCTGAAAAAGGATTCAGATTTACTGTCTGTTTCCAGCCATGCTATTGCAGAGCTTGTAGAACCATCTAAAGTTATTGAAAAACACTTAGAAGAATCAACAAAAATTTTAGGCAATATGACGCAGGATGCATTTTATATGCTGGATAACCAGATTATAATTAATTGTTTAAACAGTGCGTCAGATGCTCATAAAAACTGGCTGGATACATTAAAAAATATAGCACAGACCGGGGAACTAAAGCCACTTCAGACAGACTGTACAAAATGCGGGCTTGGTCATTTTTATTATGCTTTCCAGCCGTTGCATCCTAAAGTTATGGGTATATGGAATGCACTGGATAAAAAACATAAAACATTCCATTCATATGGTACAGAAATGATTGATGCTGTCAACTCTGGACGCACTGATGGATTAGAACAGATATACAAAAAAGCAAAAGACTGTTCAGATGACTTATTTGCGGATTTTCAGTCACTGATTAAAATTATTGGGTCATTATCTGAAGAACATATACATATTTTTGAAAAAATCTCCTAGACCTTACAGATTTAATTTGAAAGAGAGACAGGATTTTATGAAGAAAGAAAGGTATTTACAAAATATTATCTATGTTGTATTTCTTCTGGCCGCAATTATTCTTTTATTTAACTGGTATACTATACAAAATAGAAAGCGTATAGAAAACCGGAATAAAAATTATGCGGCAGATTCTGCGCGCCAGATGGCTGGCAGGGTTGATGAGGAATTAAATAATGCATCAGACCTGGTTAATACATATGCTTACTTTTTGGGAGAAAGCCTTACCAGACCAGAAGTTACTACATCAATGTTAAAAAAGATAGAAAATAACCTGATATTTGATGCTTTATTATTTACAGATGCAAAAGGGATTAATTATACTTCTGACGGACGGACTTCTAATGCAGCAGACAGAGATTATTATATTTATGGTATGAAGGGGGATAGTGGCATATCTGTAGTATTTGATTCTGCTTTTTATGATGAAACTATGTTGTGTTTTTATGCACCTGTCCGTTATGATGGAGAGATTATAGGCGTAATGCGCGGGGCATATCTGGCAGAAGAATATCTTAAGGATATGCTTTCAACTACTTACTTTGGTGAAGCGGCATCGGTACATCTTTGTATGCCAGATGGCCAGATTCTTGCATGTTCTGATTCTAAAAGACATGAAGGAAAGATTACCAGCATGCTGCTGCAGAAGGAAATAATTGACCAGCATACGGCAGGCCAGGTTAATGCTGTCTTTAAGAATGGCGGAGAGGGAGCTTTTATATGTAGTCCTGACTGTAAGACAGATAATATCTGTGTAAGATACCTTACGGATAACAGTTTTGTTTTTGTACAAACATTTCCGAAAAATGTTACAGAAGATATGATAAAAGCTGAAAATTTAATTGGAATACAACTAGAATCCATGCTGGTTGGAATGTTTATTATCTATATTGTTGTAATGCTTGTCTACGCAGGACGGGAAAATAAACGGTTAGAAAAGGAAAACCAGGAGATGGGATATATTATAGGCGGTGTCAACACACTGTTTTCCCGTTTTGTTATGGCTGACCTGGAGGCAGATACTTATCACTATCTTGCAGGAGCAAAACCAGAGGACAGCAGTCTTGCAGCTGATGGCAGTTACATGGAACTGGCAAAATATTTGTGTAGTCTTTTAGTAAATGAAAGTGAACAGCAGGAATTTGCCAGACTGCTTGACAGACATTCAATTACCAGCTCCCTGGAAGAACACAATGACCTTCGTTTGGAATGTTATGTACTGCGCAATGGTGCTAAAGAGTGGGAGCATATAAATATTGTCTGCCTGGAAAGAAAAGAAGGCAAGGCAAGCAAGGTTTTGTTCAGCCGGCAAAATATTACAGAAACAAAGAAAAAAGAATTGCGCATCCAGGCAGAGATATCTCTTGCCGCCCGCAAGGAAAGGCAGTACCGGATAGCAATTACTTCTAATGCCTTTTGTACATTTGAATTTAATTTGACAAAAGACCTTGTTGAAAAGGACGTTGTATGTGAAATAGATGGCCAGACAGTATCATTACTTAAAAGGGCAGGACTAGAACCTCCATGTAAGGCTTCTGGGTGTTTTGAAAAGTGTAAACCGTTTGTTTTAGAAGAATCAATGGAGGATTACTGCAAGATAGTAAATATAGAATACTTAAAAGAGTGCTTTGAAAATGGAGATGCTGAGGTCAATGCTGACTACTGGAGCAAGGCGTTTGCTGACAGGCAGATGTGCATAAGGCAGACATTTATTATGACACAGGATTATGATACAGGTGATATTATGGTTATGGTAGTGTCAAAAGAGATTACAGAACAGGTCCAGAAACAGAGGCAGCAGACACAGGCTTTGCAGGATGCACTTATGCAGGCACAGCATGCTAATGTTGCAAAGACCACTTTTCTTTCTAATATGTCCCATGATATCCGCACACCGATGAATGCAATTATAGGATTTACAACGATTGCTGCAAGCCATATTGATAATAAAGAACAGGTAAAAGACTGTCTGCAGAAAGTCCTTTCATCAAGCAACCACCTGCTGAGCCTGATAAATGATATTCTTGATATGAGCAGGATTGAAAGCGGGAAAGTACAGATTAAAGAAAAAGAGTGCAATATTTCTGAACTTATGCACAATCTGGTTAATATTATCCAGCCACAGGTAAAAGCAAAGCAGCTTGAACTGTTTATTGACACTTTTGAGGTGGTTAATGAAGATGTGGTAACAGACCCATTAAAGCTTAACCAGGTATTTATTAATCTATTAAGCAATGCTGTAAAATACACACCAGCAAAGGGCAGCATATCATTCCGCATTATACAGAAAACAACATTCCGGCATGGATATGGCGATTATATTTTTATTGTTAAAGATAATGGCATAGGCATGTCACCAGAATTTATCAGCCGCATTTTTGAGCCTTTTGAACGCGAATCAACAACAACCCGGACTGGCATTGAAGGCACAGGGCTAGGCATGGCAATTACAAAAAATATTGTAGAAATGATGAATGGTACAATTTCTGTAGAAAGTGAACCTGGCAAGGGCAGTACATTTACAGTAGAAGTGAGCCTTAAACTGCAGGATATTGAAAAAAATGCACAACAGATAAAGGAGCTTGAAGGTCTCCGGGCGCTGGTGGTGGATGATGATTTTAATGTCTGTGACAGTGTAAGCAAGATGCTAAAACAGATAGGCATGCGTACTGAATGGACCACTTCTGGCAGAGAAGCAGCATACCGTGCCAGAATGGCTTATCAGGAAGGGGATTCATACCATACATATATTATTGACTGGCAGATGCCAGAGATGAGCGGGCTGGAAACAACAAGAAAAATCCGCAGTGCTGTAGGAGATGAAGCACCTATTATAATCCTGACTGCATATGACTGGACTGATATACAGGAAGATGCTAAAGAAGCAGGCGTTACTGCTTTTTGTGCAAAGCCGCTTTTTATGTCAGACTTAAAAGCAGCATTACTTGCTGCCAATAATTTAAACAGTAAAGAAGATGAAACAGCAGTATGGACACTGGAGGATTTTCAGGGAAAACGTGTCCTGCTTGTAGAAGACATTGAGATGAACCGCGAAATAGCACAGGCAATACTAGAAGAGGCTGGCTTTACAGTTGAATCAGCACCAGATGGGACAGATGCAGTAGAAATGGTAAAACAGTCAGAAGAAAACTATTATGATATAATTTTAATGGATGTGCAGATGCCGGTTATGAATGGTTACGAGGCAACCAGGACAATCCGGAATTTACCAAGAAAAGATGTCAGAAGTTTACCTATTATTGCTATGACAGCCAATGCACTTGAGGAAGATAAGGAAGCAGCAATTAAAAATGGCATGGATGCCCATATTGCAAAACCATTAGACATAGATGTCTTTATGGATGTGCTTCGCAAATTCCTTAATTAAATAATCTAAAAAGGGGGTATATTAATGGCAGTTTACAAATGTATAATCTGTGGGGCAATTTATGATGAAGAAAAGGAGGGGATTCCTCTTTCGGAGCTTTCGTGCTGTCCGGTCTGCAAACAGCCGGTATCCAGTTTTGTACCACTTGAAGACAGCAGCAAAAAACCTGCGCAGGAATTTTCTTCAGATGACTTAAGTTATGACAGCAAGACAGCAAGGCATGACGATTCTGCACGTTATATGGCAGAAATCCATGAAATGGCAGTAACAGGAAAATCCATAGGAGGCGCTATGGGTACAGAGATGCCAGTGCCTGGCTGGGATAATATCCTGCTGCTTGGTGCACAGCTTAACCCGCCGCCGCTTAATGATGATGAAACCGTAGATACAGTGACAGTAATTGGAAAACATGCTGCAAAACCGATGGTTTTAGAAAGTCCTGTCTATATCTCACATATGTCTTTTGGAGCTTTATCAAAAGAAATAAAGATTGCACTTGCAAAAGGCTCAGCTATTGCAAAGACAGCTATGTGCAGCGGTGAGGGCGGAATTCTGCCAGAAGAAAAACATGCAGCATACAAGTATATATTTGAGTATATTCCAAATAAGTACAGTGTTACTGATGAGAATCTGCGCACGTCAGATGCTATTGAAATTAAAATAGGGCAGGGAACTAAACCTGGAATGGGAGGACATCTTCCAGGTGAAAAAGTAACAGCAGAAATTGCCAGCATACGTGGTAAAAAACAGGGTGAAGATATCCAGAGCCCGGCTAAATTTCCAGAATTAAATTCTAAAGAGGATTTGCGCAATATGGTAGATATGCTGCGCAGACGTTCAGATGGCAGGCCTGTCGGAATTAAGATTGCTGCTGGCAATATTGAAAAAGATTTAGAATACTGTGTGTTTGCAAATCCTGATTTTATTACTATTGACGGAAGAGGCGGTGCTACTGGCTCAAGCCCGTTTTTCCTGCGTGAAGCAACCTCTGTTCCAACGATTTATGCACTTTCACGTGCAAGAAAATACCTTGACTCTGTAAACTCTGATATTGCGCTTGTGATTACAGGGGGCTTAAGGGTATCCGCTGACTTTGCCAAGGCGCTTGCTATGGGTGCAGATGCTGTTGCCATTGCCAGTGCAGGCCTTATAGCTGCTGCCTGCCAGCAGTACCGCATCTGTGGAAGCGGCAACTGTCCTGTTGGGATAGCTACACAGGACCCAGAATTAAGAAAGAGGCTGGATATTGATACCGCAGCAAAAAGGGTGGCAAACTTCCTGCAGGTTTCTACAAACGAACTAAAAACCTTTGCCAGAATTACAGGAAACCATTCAGTACATGGATTGTCAACAGCTAATCTGGTTACAACAGACCATGATATTGCAAAGTATACAGATATCCGCCATGCAGGAGAGCCAGATATTAGTGATGGCAGTGAAAAAACAACATCAAAACAGTATAAATGTAAAATATGTGGAAAGGTTTTTGAAGTAAACGACGGGGAAGTTCCTGTATGCCCATTATGTAACGCAAAAGACAGTAATCTGGAACTGCTTCCAGAGTAGCCAGGGGCAGCAGTTAACTTTAATAAGAAGTATTATGGCAATATAAGGAGACTTAAAAATATGCAGATGGAATATAGCAGATTACCATTATCTGTATTTTATGTAGTACTTATTGCAGTTATGGCGCTTTTTGCTACTGGCTGTAATGGAAGCACAGATTACAGTAAATCTTCCAGCACAAAGATAGAAGCCGGCACACAGCCAGAAGACAGTGGACTGGACGGTGTAAAGCAGCTTGGTGAGGGTAAAACAAAGTTTATATTTACTGTAACAGATACAGAGGGCAGTGAAACACAGTTTGAAATCCACACTGATGAAAAAACAGTTGGAGCAGCCCTGTCAGGGCTTGGACTAATTGAAGGAGAAGAAAGCACATATGGCCTTTATGTAAAAACAGTCAATGGCATAACGCTTGACTATGATAAAGATGGCAAATACTGGGCATTTTATATTAATGATGAATATGCACAGACAGGTGTTGATTCTACTCCTGTGACAGAAGGGGACAGCTATTCATTCAGGGTTAAAGAAGAATGAGGCTTACCACCAGGGAAATTGCACTGTTTGGGATGCTTGGCGCTGTTATGTACGTTTCAAAATTTATAATGGAGATACTGCCCAATATCCATCTCATTGGCGTATTTACAGTTGCATTTACAGTTGTCTACAGAAAAAAAGCATTATATCCAATATATACTTATGTAGTGTTAAATGGTGTTTTCTGTGGTTTTGCAACATGGTGGATTCCTTATTTATATATATGGACTATTCTCTGGGGCGTGGTTATGCTGCTGCCAGAGAATATGCCAAAGAAGGTAAAACCTGTCATATATATGTCAGTATGTGCAGCACACGGCTTTTTATTTGGAATATTGTATGCCCCGGCACAGGCATTATTGTATGGTTTAAGCTTTAAGGGTATGGCAGCGTGGATTGTTGCAGGGCTTCCATGGGATTTTATACATGGTATCAGCAATTTCTTTTGTGGAATACTGGTTATGCCGGTTATTATGGTATTAAGATTTGTGGAATAAAATAATGCAGATGCCGCAAAGCAGCCGTGCCTGGTACAGATAGCGATAATTAACCGCCATCTATATAAAAGCCGAAAGGATTAAATTGATGAGTAAAAAACAAATAACAAATATTGAAGTTAAAAGAAATAACAGAAACAATATTTTCAGATATATACTAGCAAATGGAACAGTATCTAATCCCGATATTTCTTATAATACAAAGATGAGCCTGCCTACAGTAACCCAGCTTACAAAAGAGCTGATAGAAAAAGGGCTTGTAAAAGAAACTGGAGAATTACAGTCTACAGGAGGAAGAAGGGCAAAGGCTTTATCTGTGGCAGCAGATGCTAAACAAGCAGTAGGAATTGATATAACTAAGAATCATATAAGTATAGCATTGGTTAACTTAACAGGGGAAATTCTAAAATATGAACGCATCTTCCAGCCTTATACTTCAGAAGACAGCTATTATTACGAACTGGATAAAAAACTTGGATGTTTTCTTGAAGAAAGTGGAACTAATATTGAAAAGGTTCTGGGGATTGGAATATCGTTTCCTGGCATTATAGATTTAAATGGGCAAATGGTTACAGATTCACATATACTAGGGGTAAAGTGTTTGCCGTTTACTTCTGTAAGCCGTTTTTTTTCTTTGCCATGTTATTTTATGAATGATGCCAATGCGGGAGCATATGCAGAAGGAATACATTTAGAAGGTTTAAAACGCTTTTTCTATTTATCTTTAAGTAATACAGTAGGAGGCGCTGTTTTTAGTAATGGCAGGCTTGAGCAGGGAAAAAATTTCCGTTGTGGAGAAGTGGGGCATATGACTATTGTCCCAGATGGGAAAGATTGTTATTGTGGAAAAAAAGGATGTCTGGATGCGTATTGTTCTGCAAAACGTCTTTCAGATATTGCAGATGGAAAGCTGGAGAATTTTTTTATAAAACTTGGACAAGGTGATAAAGAATTTACCAGTATATGGGATGAATACACAACATATCTTGCTATAGCTATTAACAATATACATATGGTTTTAGACTGTGATATAATTTTAGGAGGATATGTAGGAAGTTATATAGAATCATATATACAGAATATATATGATAAAATATCAGAAAGAAATACATTTGCAGATGGCAGTTCATTTGTAAAGGTGTGTAATTATAAAGTAGGGGCAGCAGCATTAGGAGCTTCTCTTCAGGTTATAGAAACATTTATTGAACAGGTATAAAACAATAATCAGTTATTTCACGCAGCTCTGCTGCAAAAGAGAAATTTAGCTTTATTAAGCAGGTCTTTAAGAGATTTCAGAAATGAAGTCTCTTTTTTTGTCTGTTTTTACTAAAAAAATTAATAACTTTTATTAATATTGCCGAAAAACGGGCAAAAATAAAAAAAGATATTGACAAATTTATAGGAAGAATATAAAATAAAAAACATAATAAAACTATTTAATAAAGTATAAAATAAAGCATAAAAAAAAGAGGAGGAACTTATTATGGAAGGTAAAATGAAAGTTGCAGTTATGCTTGGAGTTGGCAAAATGGGATTTGAAGAAAGGGATATCCCTGCACCAAAGGATGATGAAGTGCTGGTAAAACTGGAATATGTAGGTATCTGTGGAAGTGACCTGCATTACTATGAAACAGGAGCTATTGGAGATTATGTTGTTAAACCGCCTTTTGTCCTTGGACATGAGCCGGGAGGCATAGTAGTAGAAACAGGTAAAAATGTAAAACATCTGAAAGCAGGCGACAGAGTAGCCCTTGAACCAGGTAAAACCTGTGGACATTGTGAATTTTGCAAGACAGGACGTTATAACCTCTGTCCTGATGTTGTATTCTTTGCAACTCCGCCAGTAGATGGTGTATTCCAGGAGTATGTGGCACATGAGGCAGATTTATGTTTTAAATTGCCTGATAATGTAAGCACTATGGAAGGTGCATTAATTGAGCCACTGGCAGTAGGTTTCCATGCAGCTATGCAGGGTGGTGCAAAGGCAGGACAGACAGCAGTAGTTATGGGGGCAGGATGTATAGGACTTGTGACAATGATGGCACTAAAAGCTATGGGTGTTTCCAAAGTATATGTAGTTGACATTATGGAAAAACGTTTGCAGAAAGCTATGGAACTTGGGGCAGACGGTGTAATAAATGGCAGCCAGACAAATGCAGAAGAAGAGATAACCAGACTGACTGGCGGAAGAGGATGTGACTTAGTAATTGAAACCGCAGGAACACAAGTTACAACTATACAAGCAATACATATGGCGAAAAAAGGTTCAACAATTGTATTAGTAGGATACAGCAAAAGTGGTGAAATGACTTTACCTATGAGTCTTGTTTTAGACAAAGAGCTGACTTTTAAAACTGTATTCCGTTACCGCCATATATATCCTATGGCAATTGATGCGGTTGCAGCAGGCAAAGTAAATCTTAAAGGAATTGTAACTGATGTATTCAGTCTTGATGAAGCACAGAAAGCAATGGACTACAGCGTAAATTATAAGGCAGATATTGTAAAAGCGGTTATCCACATTACAGAATAAAGACAAAGAAAACATTATTACAGGCGCTTTCAGAAATACTATTTATAAACTGTTTCTGAAAGTGCCGGAAAGAGGGTGAATTAGTTGGAAAATAATTTTAACAAATTTATTACAGGCTTACAGCATATTGGTATTCCAACAAATGATATAGACACAACAGTTGCTTTTTATGAAATGCTTGGGTTTCGTGTTGTATTTTGGACAGTAAATGAAAATGTAAATGAGAAAGTAGCTTTCTTAAGAATGGGAGACATTACAATTGAAACATATGAGAATGAGAAAGCAGTATTAATTAATGGTGCATTAGACCATATTGCACTTAATGTTACAGATATTGAACCAGTATTTAACCTTGCTAAAGAAAAAGGATTTTGTATTTTAGATAAAGACATTCAGTTTCTTCCATTTTGGGAAAACGGAGTAAAATTTTTTACTGTTGTAGGACCAAACAAAGAAAAGGTTGAATTTAGCCAGTATTTATAAGGAGGGTTTATATGGAGCAGAAGGACACAAATGTAAAAGTACCATTAATTAGTAAAATTGCCTATGGAATGGGAGATGTGGGCTGTAATTTTAGCTGGATGTTCGTTGGGAATTTCCTTATGATATTTTATACAGATGTATTTGGAATAGGAATGGGTGCAGTTGCAGGACTGATGCTTTTTTCAAGATTCTGGGATGCAATTAATGACCCGGTAATAGGCGGATTAAGTGATAAGACAAATACAAGATGGGGAAGATACCGTCCATGGCTGTTAATTGCAGCACCTTTAACCGCTATTATACTTATACTGACTTTTTGGGCACATCCAGACTGGCAGCCTGTTACAAAGATTATTTATATGGCAGTTACTTATTGTGTACTTGTCTTTGGCTATACATGTGTCAATATTCCATATGGTACATTATGTGGAGCAATGACACAAAATATAGAAGAAAGAGCAAAAATAAATACATTCCGTTCTGTAAGCGCAATGGTTGCAATCGGTATTATAAATATTGTAACAGTTCCTTTGATTGATGCGCTTGGACAAGGCAATGATAAAAAAGGATATCTTATGATTGCAATTTTATATGGATGTATTTTTGCAGCATGCCATATTTTCTGTTTTGCAAAGACTAAAGAAGTAGTAAAGATACCTGAAAAAAAGAAAACTTCTTTAAAGATACAGCTTTCTGCTGTTGGACAAAATAAACCGTATATGATTGCAGTAGCAGGACAATTTTTATTTGGAGTGACACTGTATGGCAGAAATGCAGATGCTCTTTACTATTTTACTTATGTGGAAGGTGACCAGGCATTATTCAGTACATATTCACTTTTCATTATTATACCTTCTATTATTGGCGCAGCATGTTTTCCTTTTGTATTTAAGCTTACTAATAATAAAGGCCGTTCTGCTTCAATTTTTGCACTTTTAACAGGAATTAGCATGTTTTGTATGTACTTTTTCACAGTTAAAGAATCACCAGTACAATTTTATCTGTTTTCATGTTTAGCACAGTTTTTCTTTTCAGGATTTAATACAGCTATTTATGCAGTTGTCCCGGATTGTGTAGAATATGGTGAATGGAAGACAGGGCTTCGCAATGATGGCTTCCAGTATGCTTTTATTTCGCTTGGCAATAAAATAGGAATGGCAATAGGAACTTCTGTACTTGCAGGGATACTTGGAACTTTTGGATATGTAGCAAACCAGCAGCAGAACCAGGCAGTGCTGTCTATAATTAAACATGCCTTTACGACTGTTCCAGGAATACTGTGGATTGTAACAGCAGGTGTTCTTTATTTCTACCGATTAAACAGGAAAGCATATAATAAAATTGTGCAGGAAATACAAGAGAGAAAAGAAAAAATAATGGAACTATAAAAGAGCAAATTGAAAAATTACATATTAAATGCTGGCCGTTGCCAGAACTTTGA
>DKXQ01000163.1 GCA_002493085.1 Lachnoclostridium sp. UBA7122 | reverse complement strand
GCTGGTCAACTATGATAAAATAAGTATAAATCTAAAGCTATTCTTCCAGTAATTTCAACTCTACTAAATCTCTCTCTGCTCCGTAACCACTATTGTAAAATAATAGGCCGACATTCCTTTTCCATATGTATGACTCAAAATATCCTGTAGTAACTTTATCATTGTATAAATGATACTCTCTTTGTTCCCCATTAACTGATAAATATTCATGTTCCCCTTTCTGTTTCTTACTCAAACTGTCAACTATTTCTTTTTCCTGACATACAATAGTACTTTCTTCCGGAAGCACTTTTTTCTTTAAGCTGTTCTTATGCTCTTTTGTCGGCAGAATTTTATATATCTTTTCCCTTTCTACATAAAAATAGCCTAAAACTAACCGCTCTTTAGGAACATTATCAACTGGTTCCACTTTTAGTTCGTAAACAGTACCTGACTCCATCTTTGCGATTTCTTCAACATGAAGTTTTACAATTCTCTCAATAACTCCTTCATCTATAAACGAAAAACGACCTTTGAACTTTAATGATTCTATTTTACTTTTTGAAAAAAAATCATTGCTCACATTATTTTCCTTTGACAATGTTAAGTTAGACTTGCCTCTTTCTTTATTGGTACAAGAACTTAGTAAACACGCAATGATTACGAGACAAAATACTAGTTTTTTCATTTCTTTACTTGCCTTTTTAGTATCCCATATTTTCGATATGACATGTTGAAAATAAAATATTATTACAGTACTAATAATCTATATCTTTTTTAAAAGAATATAGACATCTGGCTGTCTATCTTTTGCAGAAGGATTATATAACCCATCTGCAGTAAATTTACCTTTTTAATTTGTACTAAATCTTGATATATTAGCATTTTCTCAATAAATCAATCCTCTTTCTTTGTTCTCTCTGCCAAAAAATATTGCGGTCCCTCAATTACGATATGATTTTTATCTTTAATCCAAAATCTTGTGCCAAACCCCTCCTCTTTACTCTTTATTTCTACCAAAGGCACTCTTTTGTCATCTTCAAACTTAAAACTTTCATATTTTGCATAATGTTCCATAAAGAAGTCATCTGCACTTTGCCACCGCATCACAAATTTAGGATTTTTAATAGAATAATTATATTCGTCATCAGGCATCTCACATGTCACCAAATCATCACAGATTTCCAATATCCCACCCACATAATCCTCCGTCGATTCATCCGTACAAACATATCCATATCCAATAGTATCAATAACTTTCCATTTGCCAAAAGCCCTTGAAAATACACTGTTAGAACAATCTGTTTGACTCTTTGATGCAGTAGAACTTACTGTTGCTTCCGGTAATACTGTTTCTTTTTTTATCTCTTGTTTGTCTTTGGATTTATTTTTCTCTATTTGATTACTATTTAATACACATAAAACTACACTGCAGATTAATAAAACAACAATAATAAATCCTGTGATAACAACTTTTTTTTTTCATCCTATTTCCTCCTTCAAAATTTTATTCAAGAATCTGTCTATATAAAGTCACAATTACTATCTAGCCTTAAATTTCCATCCTTTCTTTTTCAACTTATGAATACCATAATATTTGTATTTTCCTTTTGTAAACAACAACCCCTCATTAAGGTGCCTTCTCCATAATCCCTTATTCTCTACTAACTTTCCAGTTTTATCTTTCATATGATCGTATGACAAAAATTGGTTTATTACTTTTCTGGAATCCAATTTCCCACTTTTTAACAACTTAATAAACCCTGGACTATAACTTTTCTCCCACATATTTTCACCCACATTAAAGGTTAATGACAATAACGCATCATATTCAAATTGACGCACATGAATTTTTACAGTATTATTTAAGCACTTACATAATTTTTTGTTATATTTACCGTTCTTTTTCAAATCTTTCTTAAGCAAATTTGTTGCTTCATTTTCTTTAAGAGCTTTTATTCTCTCACCTTTTTTTAGTACATGACCATATCCTATTGTCCTTTTTCCGTCTCCCGCATCATACACATGACCAACAAAGCCTTCAGCTTTTTTAATAAATTCTATACCTTCAGATGAGATTTTCTTGGGATTCTTTTTTTTATGCTTATTGCATTTATAATCCCAATACCTCAAATTATTATGAAAAAGAAATTCCATTATATTCATAGTTTTTATGTTAAAGTTAACATATTTTATCTTACTACAATGCCCACTTGGATCCACCATATTCACTCCATCATTCCCACAGTACGCATACAAATGCAAGCTTTCTGGCTCATCCTCCTCCCCGGTATAGGTATCCCTCGTCAGAAACCTTCCCACTGCTGGCTGGTAGTACCTTGCCCTTAAATAAATCTCCCCTGTCTCCTTATCATAGTACTCCCCGCAGTAACGGAACGGATTGTCATCCTTGCCATCCGGCTTTACCTCATTCCCAAATGAATCATACTCATACGTCTTTATAACCTTCCCGTTTTCATCGGTCAACTGCACCACATTTCCATGCGAATCCGTCGCATAATACTGCTTCTCTGTATTGTCTCCCTTATCCGCATAAACTAAATCATTCCCTCTCACATACCGTTTCTGCACCTTGCCGCTCTCAGACAATTCCATGACCAGCTGGTCCCCGTCCCACACAAAGACCATCTTCTCCCCATTCACCGTCTTGCTCGTACGCAGCCCCTCGGCATCATAAGCAAAGCTTACCTTATGGTTCTTTGTCAGTGTCTGTGTAAGCTGGTTCAGTGCATTATAGTGGTTCACCACGTTTTCGTTCAATCGATTGTCTCCCAGCGTTACGTCGATGTCAACATATGTACTGTCCTTCTTCCCACTTGGTATATCATACCGGTTGACCGTGGCAAGCTGGTTTCCGTTCCTGTCATTTTTATAAATAACAACCGAATCCTCCTCCGTGTCAGTATTCAGCGTATCCGTACGGAGCAGTTTGAGATGGTCAAATTCTTCATAATTCCAATTCTCTATGTAAGCTATATAATTAGTGTCTGCATACAATACATCGATTGTATCTATTGTTCGAAAGATCAATTTCTTTTTCTCTGTCTGTACCTCATCCTTATTATTGTTTTGAATTAAAGGAATAGTCCATAATTCAAATTTATCATCTTTGTCCAAAATATATATTATTTCTTCATTCGTGACATATGCAATCTTCAGCAAAGTTATACCCTTTTGCCCTTTCGCTATTTCAAATGTATGAATCAGCTTCCCTTCTAAGTTCAATTGTTGGATAGTATTCTCATTTTCTTCACATATACGATATGCATTATATTGATTATGCTTATTATTTAAAGCAGTAATAATTTTATTTTTCTCTTTCGATTCATCCGTTTCTGTTTTTAATTTGTCAAAGCTACGGTTCTTGTCTTGTATGTCACAACCAAACAAAGAAAACATTATAACAATCAACATAATTAATGTTATCATCCTTTTTTCCATCTTGCTCACTCTCCATAACTTGTACTATTTTTTATAAAGCGTTTTCGCAATTTTA
This sequence comes from Lachnoclostridium sp. UBA7122, assembly GCA_002493085.1. GTDB lineage: Bacteria > Bacillota > Clostridia > Lachnospirales > Lachnospiraceae > Butyribacter. Next base: position 512 of record DKXQ01000163.1, on the reverse strand, counting down.
ACCCCCGCTAATCTGTGTTGTTATGTTTTTCTTTATTATCTTGCGGAATTTTTGAGACTTAAAAAGGTCTCTGAATAACTCATACAACTCACCCTACGCTAGATGGGATGATTTCTCCATATTTTTGACATATCTCCATCAGACTATTATATTCTGACATACTAATTTTATAATATTTGACTTTATAAGCGAGAATATCATAATAAATATCTATTGTGTCAATTACTTCTCCTGCCTTGTTATATATGTGTATCCACGCAGTCGGGGATTCGCCTTCTAAATCGTATAATGAATACTTACCTTTTTTAAACACTTTAATGTTATTTAATATATTTACAACATCTTTCAGATTATCATTATCCGTAACAGTTGCCCCGCCCCTCAATGGTTCTTCCGTACTAGTCAGTTCCACTGCAATGAATATTTTTCCAATTTCGCTTGGCTTTAAATCTATAGGAGTTGTAAACAATTTATTATAGAACCAGTTAATACACAAAACAATACTCCCTAAT
>DKXQ01000157.1 GCA_002493085.1 Lachnoclostridium sp. UBA7122 | reverse complement strand
GATTTGCTCTTTTATAGTTTATAAGTAAAATTTATTATGACATTATTATCAGCGAAAAGGAGGATAGAGGAACATAGGAAATATAGTGGTTTAATTTTAAAACTTGCTAAACAGAATAAATATACAAGTAAAGAAAAATTCTTTATATGTATGACAAACAGCAGAAGAAAAATATGTATAAAAGAAGGATTGTAAAAATAAAAACAGATAAAAATATAAAATAGTTTTATCTGTTTTCACTATGATGCTTTAAATTTTTTAAATATAATTACAGTGAAAACTCTAACCTTATAAGTAAGAGTGGTTATATAATAGGAGGTAGTTAAATATGAAAAAAAGAAATTTAGTAAAAGGAATTGCAGTAATGATGGCATTTATGGTCAGTGCTATAGGAGTACATATACAACCTGCTAAAGCAAAAACTGACAATAATATTAATGAGGATAACAAACAGCAATATATTATACAACTTGAAAATCCCGATATATATGAAAGCATTACAAAAAATTATGATATGGATGTTGTAAACAATTCCATGACAAATTCACTTGATAAGGAAAATATTATTGTTGCAGAAATAACAGATAGTGAAGCTGAAAAACTTGCTGATGAAACAGGTGTTGTATCATTAGAAGAAGATATATTTGTTACAGGAAGTACTAATAATAATACAAAAGATATATTGATCAATACTGATGGTGAAAAAACATATAATATACCTGATGAAAATTCTACTGTTAACAACATTGACAATATTTCGCCATATAACAATGATATAGTTATCATCAATGAAAATGATAGAAAAAACATAGAATGGTCTTTAGATGTCATTAATGCTAATAATAATGAGTATACTATTGGCAACGATACAGTAAAAATTGCTATTCTTGATTCAGGTGTTACAGCAACTGCTGATATTAATGTTGAAAAACGAATTAACCTTATACCAGGAGAAGAAAATGTAGAGGTTCTTTATGATGATATTTCAGGACATGGTACAGCTATTGCAAGTATTATAGCAGGTAAAGATGACGAAAATGGTATTACTGGTGTTAATCCAAATGCAAAAATATATTCTGTAAAAGTACTTGATGAAGATAACCGCGCAAATGTCAGCAGAATTGCAGAAGGAATATATAAATGTATAGATGAAGGTGTTGATATAATCAACATGAGTTTTGGCACTACAGGGAATTCTGAAATTTTACATAATGCCATACAAGCAGCAGATAACGCAGGAATACTTATGATAGCAGCTGCTGGAAACAGAGGTGAACAGGATAAAAAAGTGGAATATCCTGCTGCATATCCTGAAGTATTTTCTGTCGGAGCTACAAATACAGAATCTGCATTAAGTAATATAAGTTCATCTGGTAATGAATTAGATGTAGTTGCACCAGGTGAAAATGTAGCTGTTCTTGGTATATGGGATGAGATAAATCTGATGGATGGAACAAGTCTTTCAACAGCGGAAGTTACAGGAGCCGCCTCTGTATTATTATCACTTGATAACACTAAGAGTCCTGAATTTATACGTGAGTTAATAAGTAGTGCTGCAAACTACAATGCAGGGACATATAATGCAGGTATCATAGATTTAGCATATGCTATATCTGTATATGATGAATTTACAGAAAAATTCCAGACACACAAAACAGATGACATTATAAACACACAAAACATAGCAGTCTATAGTGCAGATGAAGTAAAAGCGAGCTGGCAAACTACTCTTCATGAAAATGTTCTTAATGGTTTTTCGGGTATATCAAATGCTGCATTAAAGATTATCAAAAAGGGACTGAGATATCCTGACGATTATAGATTTGGAGATCAGTTTCCTGCTTTAAATGGTAATAGAAATTACATTGCAGACTATATATATATTGCTAGTTTAGCCAGAAAAACATATACAGATGGACTTTCTAACGCATTAAGCGAGATAAAACATCCAATTAGTGGAGATAATGGTACAGATAGTGTAGCAGATGTAAAAAGATATTTGAATAATATAAAAAATAGTTGGTCTGATATACTTGGTTATAATCCAGATTCCGTAAGTGCAGAAAGGCTCAGGAATGACCAGGGGCGTTTTCTTATAGGAATGGCGATACATACAGCAATGGATGCATATGCACACAGGGCACGTATAGACGGTTTAGCTTATAATGGAACACAGGCTGACCAACAGACATTAGGCAGTGGATATAGTGCTAAAATAACTAAAGATTTTAATTTAAGATGGACTGTTGCTAAAAAAGTAGCTGAAGGTGCTGCAACACAATGGACAGGTGAACATAATTTCTCAATTTTACAGTTTCATAAAGCAGTACATGAAGAAAACTCATTTAAAATGCAGCATTTTCTAGCATATGCTAAAAATAGTGATTCTGAATGGTCAGGAAGATCATCATCTGTAAAAACATTTTTTGAATTGAGAAAAGCAGATTAATAATATTAAATAACATAAATCCAATTAAAAATCACAGGAGAGTATTAACAATATTCTCCTGTTTGCAATATTATATATAATAAAATATTTTTCAGGAGAATAATAATGAAACATATAATAAAAACAACAATTACAACTTTGATATTTTGTATATTACTTTGCTTTACACCAGAAAAATCATTGGCTGCTGCCAAAAATCCAGATGATGTGGCAAAGCTGCAGAAGTTTGTAAATTCACAAGTTGCAAAGGGGGCAAAACTGTCTAAACGCATAACAGCAGATAAATGCTATAAATGGAACAAAAAAGGCAGTCTTGTTGAAATAGAATGGAATGACTGCAATCTTGCTGGCAATATTAAGCTTCCCTCTTTTAAGAATTTACAAAAAGTAACTATATATAAAAATCCTAAGCTTAAAGGCGTTAATATGGGCAAAAACAGAGCATTAAAAGAGCTGGACTGTGAGGGCGGCGATGTTGGATGTGCAACAACTGTGAGTTTCCACATTAACAAACTGGATATAACAGGCTGCCCCAATTTAAAAAAATTATCTGCAAGCTTTAATAATATAAGTAAATTAGATGTAAGCAATAATGTAAATTTACAAACGTGCCACTTTTCTGACAATAAACTTAAAGAGATAAATCTTTCAAAAAATAAAAAACTGACAAAATTATTATTAACTAATAACCAGCTTACACAAATAGATGTTACAGGCTGTCCTTATATTAAAGATTTATATATAGCAAGAAATTTATATACAGATATTAATTTGTCCAATAATAAAAACTTACTTAGTCTTAACTGTTCTGAAAGTAAACTTAAAAAATTGGATTTAACACAGAATAAAGGTCTAATGGGGTTACGTTGTGAAAATAATAGTATTGAAAGTTTAGATTTAACACAGCATAAGCAATTAAAGTATTTATATTGCCAAAATAACAGGCTGTCTGAATTAAATATTTCTACGGCTGGAAGTATTATAGAATTAGATTGTAGTAATAATAATATTGAAAGTTTAGATTTATCTGGTGGCACAAACATTGATTATTTAAATATTAGTGATAATAATATAAAAGATTTGGATTTATCCAGCAATACAAAACTTCACAGTTTGAATATTAGTAATAATCCAGTACACCAGCTTAAATTTTATAGCCAGAAAGATTTAAAATCATTATTTTGTAGTAATTGTGGATTAACTGAATTAGATTTAACGCCTGTCAAAAACCTAGAGTCACTCAGTTGTGATAATAATAGCCTGTCTGTACTTAATATCAGGCACTTGTCTAAATTAGCCAGTCTGAGCTGTAAAGATAATCTTCTTACTACATTAGATGTAAGTAAAAATAAAAAACTGGTATATCTGCATTGTGAAAATAACAAAATCACTAAACTGGATATAAAAAATTGCAAAAAGTTATTTCATTTTACACATGATAAAGATGTAACTATACAAAAATAAGGAACTGTAAATAAATTAAAAGTGAGGATGTGTAAGCTTGCTTACATCATCCCGGATGCGCCCGCGAGGGTCAAATACTCCGCAGCTCTGCTGCAAAGGACAAATTTAATGCCCCATCAGCTTGCTGTGGGGTATTTGACTGATAATTATTTTAAAGAACATATTGCCAATGAGGATATTCCTTCTCCTGCACCTGTAAAACCAAGCCCTTCTTCTGTAGTTGCTTTAATATTTACTTGTCCAATGTCTATTCCAAGCACATCTGCAATATTTTCACGCATTTTATCTATATAGACAGCCATTTTGGGCTTCTGCGCAATTATTGTGGCATCTATATTTTCTATTGTATAGTGCTTTTCTTCCAGAAGTAAAGCTACATGCCCAAGCAATTTAAGGCTTGATATGCCTTTATATCTGTTGTCACTGTCTGGAAAGTGTTTTCCTATATCGCCAAGTGCAGCTGCGCCAAGTAGTGCATCCATAACAGCATGTACAAGCACATCCGCATCTGAATGTCCTAAAAGCCCTTTTTCATATGGTATTTCAACACCACCTAAGATAAGCTTACGTTCTTTTGCCATCCTGTGTACATCATAACCAATTCCAGCTCTCATAATATCCTCTTTCCTATAAAGAAACATAACCCAGTTGTATACTCCAACTGGGTTTTATAGTAGCGGGAAAGGGATTTGAACCCTTGACACCACGGGTATGAACCGTGTGCTCTAGCCAACTGAGCTATCCCGCCATAT
>DKXQ01000215.1:1951-2883 GCA_002493085.1 Lachnoclostridium sp. UBA7122 | reverse complement strand
TGAGCAAATTTTTATCTGTCCAGAAAAATAAAAAACAGAACATTATAGGAGTATAAGCTGTTGCAGTTTAATATAATATTTTGTTATTAAAACTATCATATGTTTTAATAACATAATTTTATAGGGATATTATTGCCTTAAAACCGACTTTTTTAGTTAATATAACTCAATTCCACATTGATAATTTACTGATTAGAATTAGTATATAGAATTTTTAATCGTCAGAGTTGGATCCCTAAAGTATCGACTATACTTTAGGGTGGTGGTGTGGTACAATAATCTTATTAGGGATTAGGAAAATTGGAGGTGTTTGTTATGGGTAAGATAAAGCCAATACCAATAGGGGTGGAGTTCTACAAAGAAATGATAAGTGAAGGGTATTATTATGTAGATAAAACGTTGTTAATCCGTGATCTGCTTGCGCAGAAAACTTCGGTTACATTGTTTACACGCCCAAGGCGGTTTGGAAAGACTCTAACCCAGACTATGCTGCAGACATTTTTTGAAAAAGAAATACTGCCAGATGGGACAGTTGCTGATAATTCTGGATATTTCAAAGGTAAAAAGATTATGGAGGCAGGGGAAGAATATACTAAGTGTGTGGGGCAGTATCCTGTAATCTTCTTGTCGCTGAAATCGGCCAAACAACCGACATTTGAGATGGCATATGGAAGTCTTGTTGATGAAATAATAAAAGAATATGACAGGCACAGGTATGTTCTTGATAGTTCTGGAATTGCAGAAGAGATAGAAGAAAAATATATTTCTATATTAAGAGATAAAGCTGATAAGATAACTTATGCCAAGTCTATTGCCTTCTTGTCGGAGTGTCTTGAAAAGTACCATGGGCAGAAGACAATTATACTGCTTGATGAATATGATGTACCACTTGAAAATGCTTATTTTAATGGATTTTATGATGAAATGGTTTC
>DKXQ01000215.1:0-1656 GCA_002493085.1 Lachnoclostridium sp. UBA7122 | reverse complement strand
TTTTATCCGTTCATTGTTTGAATCAGCCTTGAAGACGAACAGAAGCCTGGAATTTGCTGTGGTGACTGGGTGTCTCAGGGTTAGCAAGGAAAGTATTTTTACAGGACTTAACAACCTTAAAGTTATTTCTGTTCTCGACGGGGGCTATGCAGAATACTTTGGGTTTACACAGGAAGATGTTGAAAATTTTCTTGAGGCTTACGGCTTGGTAGACAGGATTGCTGAAGTAAAGGAGTGGTATGATGGTTATCTTTTTGGAAATACAGAAGTATACAATCCATGGAGTGTAATAAATTATATTTCGGACACTATTTTTGGGAATACAGAATCTCCAAAGCCATACTGGTCTAATACTTCTTCTAACAGCATTGTACGTGAATTGATAGAAAAGGCTGATGACAATACAAAACAGGAACTGGAAGACCTTACTAGTGGCAGGGTTATAGAGAAACCCATACATGAGGATATTACCTACGAGGATATCCACAAATCGCAGAACAACTTGTGGAACTTTTTGTTTTTTACAGGTTATCTTAAAGTTGTGAAAAAAGAAGTTGTAAGACGGCAGCTGTACCTTTCCATGACCATACCAAATGAAGAAATATTGTATGTGTACGAAAACAGTATTATGGAATGGTTTATACAAAGCATAGACAAGCAGGATTTGTCAGGTCTTGCAGCGGCTTTCGAGAATGGTGACTGTGAAAAAGCTTCTGATATTATTACAACCCAGCTTATGGACACTATAAGCTTTTATGATTACAGTGAAGATTATTACCACGGTTTTCTTGCAGGGATTTTAAAAAATAATGGCAGATATATCGTAAAGTCCAACAGGGAAAGTGGTCTGGGGAGATATGATTTAATCCTGAAGACAAAAAAAATACTTAAAGGCAGTGCAATTCTGCTTGAATTTAAAGTAGCAGATAATGTACATGGGCTGGAGAAAGGCTGTAAGGAAGCCCTGCAGCAGATAGAAGATAAACACTATGAAAATGATGTCAGGGAAGAGGGATATCCAAGTGTTAAAAAGTATGGGATTTGTTTTTACAAAAAGGAGTGCCTGGTGATGTCAGGAAATGTGCAAAAGGCGGGTGTCTGAAAATTCCTTAACCCCATTGCGTAAGTTTATAAAGCAAATTTATAGCGTCTAAATATAAGGTGTCTAACATATAAAAATAGCACATTAAAAATTAAATAAAAATCATAAAAATAAAGTTTTTTGCTTATAAGTGTGGTACAACAAATATTGTAAAATATTGTTTTTAAAGGAGCAGAATTATTATGTCATATGTACCAACTTTTGATAGAAACCAGATGATGATGTGTTCATGGGATTCATTTGTAGATGCTGAAAGCATTGCAAGGTTAATAGATGTTTTTGTTGACAGTCTTGATTTATCTAAATATGGAATAAAAGGAGCATCCAAAGAAGACAGGCCACCGTATGAACCAAAAGGAATACTTAAGCTCTATATTTATGGCAGCCGCAAAGGTATCAGGTCATCAAGGAAATTACAAGAGAATTGTAAAATAAATATGGAAGTAAAATGGCTGGCAGGAGGTGTGGAACCAGATTTTAGGACTATTTCCGATTTTAGAAAAAATAATATAGGAAGCATGAAAAAAATCTTTCCACCTGTGCGGTTGAAATTT
>DKXQ01000047.1 GCA_002493085.1 Lachnoclostridium sp. UBA7122 | reverse complement strand
TTTTATACATATTTAAGTATAAAACAACTTACTTAACAGAAAGTCCTCTTATATGTATTGTTTTACTGTTATATGGTAACGTCCTTTCTTCGTTACAGACTGGGATGGCTCAATCCTGTATTTTCCATATCCCCTTATAGAGATAATATCATCATCACACAAAATTTTGGAGTTTTGTGTGCATAAACGTCCATTAATATGCACACTTCCATCTTTTATTAGCGGAATACACTTAGAACGCGGCATTTTAACTGCAACTGCAGTGATGGCATCTAAACGCATTGAGGATACACTGCCCTGTATATCCCTGTACTCCTGCAAAAGTGAAAGCTGTGTGCCATTGACAATTTCTGTACGTACTGAAGTGTGATGTACCTTTGTAATATCTAGCAGCAGCGGGGCTTTATCATGACAACAGAATATATATCCTGTACAAGCTCCTCCATCCTCTTTTTTTACAACAATATCTCCAATCTGGTTTCTTTCAATGCCTATGCCCATTACAGTTCCAAGAAAATCCCTGTGTGACAGCGCACCACAAAACTTTTTATTTACAGGGCTTATTTTAATACACTCTATTGGAAAATCTTTTTCCTGAACCTGGCAGTATCCTGTGCCTGGAAGAAAACAGACCATCTTTCTTTCTGCATCTTTATAGCCACCAAAAATAGCTATATACTCTCCCAATGCACTTTCTGGAATATTTTTGTCTTCAAAAAGCTTATACATAAGCCCTGTTTCATTCAGGCCAGCAAAACTGCTGAATACAGGCCTGCCACGTTTACCTGCAAGCATGTACATATCATTAAAATGGCTATATGTTATCTGTTCTTCTTTTGTTAAATGCATTTTATGCCTCCATCAGGTATGAGCAGAGACTGCCCAGATAAAACAACACTATTAATAAAATATATGGACTAATATCCAGCTTGAAACATTTAAGTACGGAATGTTTTACAATTTTTTGTATAGGTATAAGCGCAGGCATAGCCAGTATATCTATGAGTCCTTTCAAAGCCATGCCAAACGGCAGCAGGTTTTTTACAATGTATAAAAGGATAAATATCTCCAAAATCATAAAAAATATATTTAAACAGTATGCTATATAATAAAGCATGTTTTAAAACTCCTTATTTAATGTAGGAATATTTATGCCCTCGCTGCTTGAAGCCACATTTTTAATATAATCTCCAGATATATCTATGCTTTTTGGCGCAAAAATAAATATATATCTTGATACCTGGCGCATATTTCCTGTAATTGAGTAAAGGCATCCCGAAATAAAATCCATAATTCTCTGTGCTTCTACTATATCTATCCCTTCAAGATTGACAACAACAGGCTGTCCGCCTAAAAGGATTTCACAGACCTGCTGGGACTCCCCAAAATTAGCAGGTTTAACAATATTTACCTCAAATCCGCTTGATGAAGCTGCATGTATAGGAACTACTTTATTTTGTGAAGCATACGTTGTATTTTTTCTTGAATTAAATGAAACAGGCTCTTCATAATCACTGCTGTAATCTTTCTGTGCATATGAAGATGTGGTTCTTTTCTCTTCTTTTTTCTGTTCACGCTGGATACGTTTTTCTTCACGTTTTAATTCTTTTTCATCATAATTATCATACATTTCATCTTCATCATAATCGTCTTCATCTGTTAATTTTAAGAAGTTCATAAACTTATCTAAGCGGCCAGCCATAACATCCTCCATTTCTGCGCTTACCTGGTACCATGAAAATAAATACCGTTACAACACAATGTTCCTTTCACCAAAAATTGCTGTCCCCACCCTTACATGCGTTGCTCCTTCTTCAATAGCAACCTCATAATCATTAGTCATTCCCATTGAAAGAATATTCATGGAAACATTATCAATGTTTTTCCTGCCAATGTCAACAGATAAATCTTTTAAAGCCCTGAATATCATCCGGTTATTTTCGGCATTTTCGACAAAAGGTGCTATAGTCATAAGCCCCTTTATATGTACATGTGAAAATCCTGCTATATTTTTTACAAGCTGTTCTGTTTCTTCAGGCTTAATACCAGATTTTGTCTCTTCCTGTGCAACATTTACTTCTATAAGTATATCGGCATCAAGTCCTTTTTTTTCACAGTATGCTTCAATTTCCTCTGCAAGATGAAGAGAATCAACAGAGTGTATAAGACACGCACGTCCAACAACATATTTAATTTTATTTGTCTGGAGATGTCCTATAAAATGCCATGAAATATTTTTTGGCAGCATATCATACTTTTCTTTCATTTCCTGGGCTTTATTTTCACCAAATTCCCTTATGCCAAATTCGTATGCTTCTTCTATAAGCCTCACTGGCTTTGTCTTGCTTACAGCAATAAGTGTAACACTTCCAGGCTTCCGTCCTGCCCTTTCACAAACTGCCTTTATACGTTCCTCTGTTATTGCAAGATTTTCCTTAACCATCTCTGCCTCCTAATTAATAAATAATTTCATCTTCGCCTATCATGCCAGGGTTTAATATAATATGGTCATATGTTGAAAGACCATTCTGGGTATTTTTTGATACAATCACATATTCATCATTTGAATAAAGCTTTTCAACATGCTGGAATTCACAAAACCCCTGGTTGCAGTTGTAAACACCATCAAGTTTTGCAATTTTTTCAAGCTTTACTGATTGTTTTCCATGTACTATTGTAGTTCCTGCTTCAAAGAGTGCAGCATCAATATATACATTCCCGTCATCTGTTTTATAATATGTCCCTGCAGATGTAAACTTAGTTTTTTTTGTACCATCTTTCCTATATGTAAGAACTGTCACACCCTCACTTCCGGTGTCATTATCTTTAGTAATATATTTTTCTGGAATTATATAAAACTGTTTCTTTAAAATTGAAGAAACAGGAATTTTCAATCCGTCTGCATTGTTAAATTCTATTTCTATATCAAGATACCTGTTCTCAAGATAACGTATCATATATTTATCAAAATCCAGCTTTGCATAATATGATGAATCTATTATAAATGTAGAGACCCCGGCTGTCACCTTAAGACCATCTTTTTTAAATGTAACAGGTACTGTTTCTTTATCACAGATTTTTTTATACTGCTTATCTGACAGTGGCAGCACTACAGACCATTTTTCACTATTTACAAGCTTATAAACAGGATTCCCGGCTTTAACAGAATCTGTGCTTCTAAGCTGTGTCCATTTGTCATTCATATCCTTGAAATTGTCTTTTGTAATGTTATCTACTGATAAATCCTCAAGACCATCAGAGCAAAAAGAAATAATGCCTGGTTCTTTAGCCTTAACAAGCTCAAGTGATGAAGTGCTTTTTTTCTTCATAACTTTGTCCAGCTGTTTTAAAAGACTTACTGTAGTCATCTTAAGAAGCGTGTTATCTATATTGTATTTAAAGTTTGTCACATTGCTGTATCCAGACAGGTCAAAGCTTTCACGGAAGCTTGCTATATCACTTCTTATCTCTCTTGTATCTTCTCCTGAAAGTGAAATATTTTCTGATTCAAGGGCTGAAATATCACCAGCAAACTGTCCTGTTTCATCTATTGAATATACAACTGTATTAGCACCTATTTTAGCTCCCTCGCCTACATAATAATTTACATATCCTTTTTTTTCTGTTTTGATAACTGACTCATCTCTTATTATAACCCCACGTATAACTTCATCATCAGCAATCTGTGTATCAGTAACTTCATATATTGATATATGTTCTTTTGTTACAGATTGTATAAATAAAATAAAGAGACCAGTTGCAAAAAGCAAAAGCAGCGTTCCTGCCAGAAAATTCTGGCGGCGCTTCATTTTTACAACCTTTTTCTTTCGTTTGTGTACTGCCAAAACGAATCTTCCTTTCAAATACAAATTGACTAGACTATTATAGACTTTAAAAAAGCATTTGTCCACCCCTGGCAAAATTTTCACATATTTGACACAAAACTATTACATATTTTTAACTTTTTCGGTAATGTTAGTAATGTAGGATGCTATTTTAACTTAAAAGGAGGAATTTACATGAAAATTCTTGACTATCTCCTGCTGACACTAGTTATAATTGGTGCAATCAACTGGGGACTTATAGGCTTTTTGAATTTTGACCTTGTACGCGTCATATTTGGGGACATGTCCCTTTTGTCACGTATTATATACGCTGCTGTTGGCATAGGCGGCCTGTACGCAATAAGTTATTATGGACGTATCCATACGGCTAATGACTAAACTTACCATATCATGGCCTATTCTGGTTTTGGCACAGCCATGTTCCAAGAACGCCTCTGGCGTTCTTGCGGCATAGCTGTATATTTATTCCATGCTAAGCAGGTAGTTCATCTGGCTGTACAAACTATATATATCGCTTGCGTGCATAACAACTGAAATATAACTGCTGCCGTCTGGTCCTGTTGAATAAAGTATAAGGTTAGAGCCTGCCATCATTGTAGTGCCAGTTTTTCCGCCTGTTACTGTAACCCCTTCTGGGGGTGTTTCTGTATTTATCTTGTATTTTACAGTTGATGTAAAATGCAATTCTTTTTTATTGCCAATGGCATCCCTGAATTTTACATTGACACTGTCCCTGCTTATAAAATTTATAAAGTCAGGATAGTCTGATACAAGTTTATTAAATACAAGATATAAATCATAAGCTGTTGTATAGTGGTTATCATCGTGAAGTCCATGTGGATTAGTAAAGTGGCTTCCGGCTGCACCAAGTTCTGCCATTTCTTTATTCATAAGCTCTGAAAATGCTTCTTCACTTCCAGAAATGTGTTCAGCAATTGCTATTCCTGCATCATTGCCTGAATATACTATAAGTGCATACAAAAGTTTTTCTAATTTTATTTTATCTCCTTCATTAAAACCACACAGTTTTGCACCATATTCTGTTATATGTGATGCATTATAGCTTATTGTAACTATATCATCAGGATTTCCATGTTTTAAAGCAACAAGTGCTGTAACAATCTTAGTAATGCTTGCAGGATACAGTCTTTTATAGATATCATGCGCATATAACATTTTATCTGTTTTTGTATTTATAAGAAGTGCTGAATCTGCTGGAAGATTTATGTCCTTTTTTTTCTGTCTGCCTGCTGGTATTACACAGACATTTTCTGCAAGATAATCCTGGCTGTACCAGTCTGCATTGGAAGATGTGCTGGTATCTGCCGGGATATCCAGTTCGTAATCTGTAAACAATACATCAGACTTTTCGCTGCATCCACTTAGAAAAACAGCAGAAGCAGCAAAAAATGCTATAAGTTTACAGATGGGTTTCTTTTTACTGTACATAATAAATAATGCCTTTCATGGTTCTTTTTTAAAAACCTCACGCCATTCAAGGTCACCTCTGTCGAGAGACTTTATAAGCAGTTCCGCTGTTGCAAGGTTTGTTGCAAACGGAATGTTATACGTGTCACAAAGGTGGATTACATTATTGACATCAGGTTCGTGCAGCTTAGGAGATAACGGGTCCCTTAAGAAAATAACCAGGTCAATCTGGTCATGTTCTATCTGCGACGCAAGCTGCTGTTCTCCTCCAAGATGCCCTGCAAGATACTTGTGTATATTGAGATTAGTTACCTCCTCAATAAGCCTTCCTGTTGTTCCTGTTGCATAAATACTGTGTTTGCTCAAAATACCCCTGTATGCAATACAAAAATTTTGCATAAGATTTTTCTTGGCATCATGTGCTACCAATCCTATTTTCATCTTATCACCCCTTTTATTTTTAGTAACTAATGTTACATTATAAATCTAAGTCTATATCTATATCCCTGGCAGAATCACTTTCAAATGAATGGCGCATTGTAAACCCTGAATTACTTGTTCTTGCAGGCTGTATACCTATATTCATAACAAAACCTATGCCAATCATCGACGATATCATCGAACTTAATCCGTTGCTTATAAATGGCAGCGGCAGGCCCGTATTTGGAAATAACCTTGTCGCTACGCATATATTTGCGAATACCTGAAACATAAACATTGCAGCTACTCCAAGCGCAATCATCCTCCCCAGAAAATCCTGCGCTTTTTTAGCCACTGTAAAACACTTAAATATTATCACTGCGAAAAGCAGCAATATAAGACAACATCCTAAAAAGCCAAACTCTTCTCCAATAACAGACCATATAAAATCACTTTCATTAACAGATACTATGCTATATGAGCGTGATGTTCCTTCTGCCCTGCCATCTTGTATAAATTTACCATATAACTTGCCAGATGCAATCGCAGCTATGGATTTGTTCTGCTGCCAGTTAAGCTCGTCAGGGTCATCATCAGGATTCAGCCAGGCATGTATACGTTTGTACTGGTATCCTCTCAGAATAAAATTGCCTGGCTGCTGTACATACCAGAAAAGTACTAAACTTGCCGGTATGCCAAGCATAATTATCGGTGCCAGTATCTTATATGCTGTACCTGCTGCGAAGATAAGTACTACCATAATAAATACAGCTACAAGGCTTGACGATAAATCTGGCTGTGTTAAAATTACTACAACTGGCACCATAGTTGTAACTACAATTATAAATAATGTACTTATCTTGTCAACTTTATTCCTGAGTTTAGTATACAAAACAGCAAGTGTAAGAATCAATATGATTTTCATAAGTTCCACTGGCTGGAATGAAGGCAGTGGGCCAATTTTAACCCATCTGTTTACATCTGTATCATTGTCTGTGCCAAGTGCAGTATGTGTAGCAGCAGTCAGACACAGGCCTGCTATATAGTATACTGGTACAAAATGGCATATAAAATGGTAATCTGTTATAGACAGGACAGCTACAATAAAAATCCCAATTATAATACCAGTAAGCTGTCCTTTCATCAAAGACATCCCCATTTCTTCACCACCCGCCAGTTTAACACAGAATGTGCCAATAAGACAGACAGATATAACAACTAATAAAAGAGAAAAGTTATACTTTTTCCAGTCATACCGTTTAATACGTTTAATCATCCTAATACTCCTAGCTATTTTTAACAGACAACATCTGACAGACAGTTCTTTTATCTGCGGAAAGGCCTTTTATCCTTTATCGGAATGCTTGCAAGTACAGCATTTACTGTACCTGAATCATCATCAAGCTCTGTTCTTGTAACTTTTATATCAAGTCCTTTCGTATCTATATCAACATATTTTGAAATAACCTGGATAATATCATTTTTCATCTGTTCCATCAGCTCTGGTGAACATACAGCCCTGTCAGATGTAATTGCCAGCTTCAGACGGCTTTTGGCAATATCACTGCTGCTTTCAGAGCTTTTAAACCAATTTGACAAAAAGCCCATAAATTTCCTCCACTATTTTTTAAATATAGATGCAAATCTCTGGAAAAAGGTTTTTGTTACCTCTAAATCCAGATAAGGCACATCTTCACCAAGTATACGCTTGCTTATGTTCATATACGCCTGTCCCGCCTGGCAGTCAGAACCAACAAGAGGCTCGCCGTTATTTGTAGATATAACAATATGTTCATCATCAGGTACAATTCCAATTAAATCAATTGCCAGAATTTCTACTACGTCATCGCTGGACATCATATTGCCTTCTTTTACCATGTCAGCACGCAGCCTGTTTACAATAAGATGGGTCTGTGTTATTTCATTAGCTTCAAGAAGCCCTATAATACGGTCAGCGTCACGTACAGCTGATACCTCTGGTGTCGTTACTACAAGTGCACGGTCAGCACCAGCTATTGCATTTTTAAATCCCTGCTCTATGCCCGCAGGACAGTCCAGAAGTATGTAATCAAATTCATTCCTCAATTCACCTGTAAGCTTTTTCATCTGCCCGGGTGTTACGGCAGTCTTGTCTTTTGTCTGTGCAGACGGCAGAAGATACAGGTTAGGATATCTTTTATCTTTTATAAGCGCCTGCTTAATCCGGCAGTTGTTCTCAACAACATCAACCAGGTTGTAAACGATTCTGTTCTCTAACCCCATTACAACATCCAGATTCCTAAGTCCTATATCAGTATCAATAAGTGCAACTTTTTTGCCCATCATGGCAAGTCCTGTACCTATATTAGCTGTTGAGGTTGTCTTTCCTACTCCCCCTTTTCCAGACGTTATAACTATTACTTCTCCCATAGTTTAATTCCTCCTAATAAAAATGTGTTTAAATATGCTTAGTTGTATTTAAATATGGCTTTATGCAACCACATTTTTTTAAATACAGCTTATAAACGGATATCAGATATAACATCCCTGTCAAGCGGCTCTATATATATATTTCCATTTTCTAAAAATGCTATCTTTGTTTCACGGACTGTATTTTTTTGCTTTTTCCCTCTCCCCTTCCCCTTCTTGACAGGACTGTCAGGAGAACGTGCAATAGCGTCTGCTATCCTTATCTGTACAGGGTGCATGTCAAGAGCTACAACAAATGCATTAGTATTGCCAGCAGCACCAGCGTATACATTGCCCTGAAGTGAACCAAGTATTATTACATTGCCCTTGGAAATCACCTTTGCGCCTGGCTTTATATCCCCAATTATAACAATGCTTGTCTCCACATCAAGTACTTGTCCGGAACGCAGGTTTCCTTTATAGAACTGTCCTGTACTGCTACTGTTGTTCCCACTAAGGTTTTTTTCAAGAGCTTCCCTGAAAGCTTCCTCTGTTACAGGGTCTTCTTCTATTATACAGGGTATTGAAAGCTGACAGTTCTGCTGGATTACATTTATAATTTCCATCTTCTGTTCATCTGAAAGTTTATGCCCCTTAAAAGATATTGCTTTTTGGGCTTCGCCAAAAAATGCTGCTGAAGCTTTAAATTTGGCAGCAATATCCTCTTTTAGCGTTTCATAACTGGCATCAGGGCTTAAAACCAGGATTATTCCTGACTTACTTCCTTTAATAACTACAGTTCCGTCCATATTCCCCTCCATCAAATAAATTAATCTATATGTGTTGTACCTGATTCTGGCATTTTTATAGCTCCTGAAACTTTTTTTCTTGCCTTGTCCTTTTTATTTTTATTACTGAAATAATATTTATAAACATCCCTTGCTGTCTGTGCTGCATTTGATGATGTATATCCATTTGGTATATTACAGGTTACTGATATCTCAGGTTTGTTGTAAGGTGCATATGAAACAAACCATGCATGGTTTGGATGTGATTTTGTCTGCTGTGCAGTACCAGTCTTGCCTGCCACCTGTACATTAAGTTCCTTAAACATTGGTTTAATGGAACTGTGGGAGCCGTTTACAACAAGATACATTCCATTGTGCACTGCATCCCATGTTGAATCAGCAGCTTTTATTTTATTTCTGGTCTTTGCCTTATTGTCAAGCACTGTCTTGCCTTTAACATTTTTAATCTTATCAATAAGTGTAAGGTCATATGTGGTTCCGCTGTTTGCAACAGATGTAACATATCTGGACACCTGTGCTGGTGTGTATGCATTAGTATCCTGTCCTATTGCCGCACGCACAGCATCACTGCTTGCAAATGTTGGCAATATTTCAGAAATTTCAACACCTGACTTGTCAGTAAGCCCAAACAGGCCTGCATATTTTTTTAACCGGCTTATGCCCCTTGCATAATTAATGCTTCCGCTTGAAGTTTTCCCACTGAGCATATAGCCCACGCTATAGAAGAAATAGTTACATGAAACTTCCAGGGCCGTAGAAACCGTCAGGCTTCCATGCGACGAAGAACTCCAGCATTTTGCAGGATGGTCAATCATATCAAAGACTACCCTGTCATATATTGTATCATATGGGCTCAGAATTCCTTCTTCAAGCGCTGTGACAGAAGACAGTAACTTGAATGTAGAACCTGGTGCCATCGCCTGTTGTACTGGCCTGTTAAGCAGTGGTGAAGACTTGCTCTGTGTAAGGAAAGTATTAAAATACTCTGTATCTACTTTATTGGCCATTTTGTTATTATCATAACTTGGATACGTCACCATAGCTTTTACCTTGCCCGTATTTACATCCGTTATCACAATTGAACCTGAACATGGTTCAAGCCCAAGCTGTCCTGGGGTAATTTCAAGCTTTTTAATCTTCTGTACAAGGAATGTATAAGCTGACATATATCCTCTTTCGAGATTTTCATAGTCCTTTGCATTATACTTGATATTGCCCTGGTCAAACATAAGCAGACAGCAGTCCCTGCCTGACAGTTCATAGTGGTATATAAGATAACTGTATACCATTTTAATATAACTGGTGTCTTCTTTTAACATGCTTATGCCATAGTCAAGCAGCATCTCATATAATTCTGATGAACTGTAGTACCTGTCGCCCACATCTAATCTGCTTAAATCAATCCAGTTTTCGGATATTGCATACTGCAGGTAGCGGCTCAGGCTGAGTTTGCCAGATGAGTATTTTTTATATGTCTCATCTTCAGTATCTATCTGGTCTTTAAGGACTATATTTTTTTCCTTTAACAGTTCATAAAAATAATCTGTAAACTCTGCCATATCATCAGATAAATCACGTGCTGTTACTGTACTGCCAGTTTTAAGTATTCCACGAAGTTTCTTTAATATAAACCTGGATTTCTTTTTATATTTTTTATGTGTGCTTTTTTCAAGCTTAGAAGCATTTTTATCTTTAAACCTCATTACATTTACAAGATTATTTTGTATAAGGGCATTGTACACGTCATATACAGGAATCTTTATACCTGCTGCAGAATAGCCTTTTGTACCCGCATCACCACTGTTGTGCATGTTTGTGACAAGTATTCCTGCAATGTGCTCTTCCAGCAGGTGGTAACATTCTTCCTGAAGGTCAGAATCAATAGAAAGATATATGTCATTGCCTGCTATTGGTTCTTTTCTGTCATTTACACTTGTAACACGCCCAACACCGTTTACTGTAAGCGTTTCGCTCCCTTTTTTGCCTTTAAGTTTGTCTTCAAATGTGCTTTCAATGCCTGACAGCCCTATCTGGTCATCATCTGTATAATCATTTTTTGTGTTTTCTTTCTGGAGCGTGGCAAGTTTTTCGGAGGAAATACCTCCTGTATATCCGATAATATGTGCAAAATATTTGCTCTTTTTATAGACACGTATAGTATCCTGTGTAATATCCACGCCTGGAAGTTCTGCAGAATTTTCCTTAATTGCAGCAGCTGTCTGGTCATTCACATCAGTTGCAAGCGTTATTGGCAGGGTCTGGTCAAACCTCTTAATAAATATCGCATAACGTACCGCCAGTATCTTCATTGCAGTTTCCATGCCATACTTTTTATCATCTATTGCAAATCTTGGACTATTTATATCGTTTGAGTTAATATACGCATACATTTCTTCAGGAGTAGCATCTTTCTGCTCCTGTGTAAGCCCATCCACTCCGCCTTTTACTGAATATACTTCCGCCTTAAACCTTAGAAGTGTGCTCCCCTCAGCAGTAAACTCAAGTTTGCCATTTTCATCTGCTTTTATATATGATTCAACAGAAAGACTGCCGCCATTACTTTCAATAAGCTTTATAGTATTATAAATAACTATATTTTTTTGTGCTGATGTCAGCTCATTAGTCACATCATTTTCTGCATAAGTCACATTATATGCAAGTTTATTATATGCAAGCAATTTGCCATTGCAGTCATATATATTGCCTCTTGAAGCTTTAATTGCGCGTGTCTTTGTTGTGCGCTTTACAGCTTCACTTGCATATGTATCACCTTCCAATATCTGAAGCTGGAACATGCGGTTTGTAAGTATTGCAAATAATATGATATATATAGCTGTTATTGGCACAAGGCGCGATTTAAAAAATGCCCTGATATGTTCCTTCAGTGTATCTAACATATAGCAGATCCCTCCTTAAGAATCTTCCTCCTGCTCTGCCGGGGTTTTACTTTCAAGTGGTACTTCTACAGGAGGGTACATTTTTTCTTCAAGTTTGTAAAGCATTTTATAAATTATTATGCCAGCAGCAACTGTATACACAAGCTCTGGCAGAATAATATTTTTCATATATACAAATATATCCAGCCTTCCCCTTAATAAAAAATTAAAGATATAAAACAGCAAATTAGAAAATAAGCTGCTTGCAGCAATTGAAAATACAGGCACCAGCATATCATCTTTATAGTAAATTTTGTGTAAAATCCCATTAATATAACCTGTAAGCACATATATAAGAATATAAATTCCAATTATATTGCTGTAGAGCAAATCACACAACATTCCGCACAGAAGGCCTGAAAAAATTCCAAGACCCCTGCCATACATAAAGCCTGATACAGATACCAGTATAACAAGCAGGTCCGGGGTTATGTTAGCCAGTTTTAAATTCTGAAGCAGTGTCGTCTGTAACAAAAAACAGACTATTACAATAAGGAACATGCTAATATAACGTTTCATTTATCCAACATCTCCTCTAAGGATTCTGAATCTTTTAACTGGGTTATTACAAGAACCATATCCAGTTTTGAAAAATCAGCGGCTGGTGTCAGATATCCTGTCTGTGTGATATTTGAAGAATCCTTTTTTAAATCCTTTGCATAACCTATAAGTATTCCTGGCAGGAATTTACTGCTTGTCTGTGCAGTTACTACTGCATACCCGTCTTTTATATCTGCACTTCCACTAATATCTTTTATCTCTATCAGGCCACTGTTTATAAGTTCTAAATTTCCGCTGACCATGCATCTGTCGGAAGTTTTTAAAAATGTCGCAGCAACATTGCTTGAATCATCAATAATTGAACGTACCCTGGAATATGATTTATTTACTTCTATTATTATTCCTACAAGCCCGTCACCTGCCATTACGTTCATATTGACAGCAAGCCCGTCATCTGAACCCTTATCTATTATAAATGTGTTGTACCAGTTGTCATTGTCACTGCTTATAACACGCGCTGACACTTTTGGATATCCTGCATACTGTTCATCTAAATCATAAAGCTTTCTTAAATTTTCAAGTTCATATTTATCCTGCTGTAAAAGCCTGTTCTCAGCGGAAACTTCATCAAGCTGGGACTGCAGGTTTTTATTTTCCTTTACAAGCTTTTTGACTGTTGTAACATAATCTAACTGTTCTGCAATCTTTACCCCCACTTTGTTTATGCCGTTCTGCATAGGTGTAATTAAATTACCTGCAATTGCACGGACTGGCTCCATCTTATCCTGGAACTTGAAAGAAACCAGCATAAGCACTGCACATGCTAATACTATTATTATAAGAATATACTTAGGGTCTATAGTAATTTTTGTCCTTTTACGCATTATGATCCATATCCTTCCATTATCATTGTGTGTAAAAAAATATACAAATAAGCAGCTATTTTAACTGGGATGCATAAACAGCAGCCAGCTTTGGGCGTTCAGCCAGAAATCCAAGACCTTTAGCTACTGATATCTGTGCATCCTGTGTTGTATTTGCTTTTATGTCCGTCTCATCTGTTATAAATATATCAAGTCCCTTAATCCATGATGATGCCCCTGTAAGATATATACCATTGTATGTTATTTCCTGTGCTATCTCAGGTGGCATCCTCTCAACAACTGACTGCACTGCCACTGATATTATATGAAACATATCTGATACTAATGGATAGATTTCATTTGATGACATCCATACTTCCCCTGGAAGCCCCTTAACTATATCGCGTCCAGTAATCTTAATCTGTTCATCTGATGGCTGTGCCGATACAAGTGCCTTTTTAACTGCCTCTGCTGTCCTTCTGCCTATGATAAAATTGTATTGTTTGCGCATATAACTGATAATCTGGCTGTCAAAATAATTTCCTCCATATGGCAGCAGCTTTGTAACAACTATGCCACCAAATGAAAGTATGGATATTTCTGTTGTATCTGCCCCTATATTTACTATAAGTATGCCCTGTGACCTCTCTACATCAAGCCCAAGCCCATATGCATCTGCAACAGGCTTATCTATCAGGAATATATGTTTAGGTTTACACTCTCCTTCAGATATTATACGCGAGTAGGCATGTTTTTCCACTTTTGTAATATCAGCAGGTACAGCAAGATAAAAATTGCCGCCTTTTAACTTTCTGCGTCCTGAAAGTGCTGAAAGCATAAAATTCCAAAGTGCAGTCATGTCATGCATATCTGCAATCACACCGTGGCTTAATGGAAATGAGACGTGTATGCTTGGAGGCTCTTTTTCAAACATCTCATATGCCTGCTCACCTATTGCTACAGGTCTTTTTTCACTGCCTACAGTAGACACTACAGTTCTTTCAAGCAATATTATGCCTTGTCCTTTTTTATATACTTTAATGGTACTTGTCCCAAAGTCTATACCATAAGTCTTTTGTGACATGAAAACTCTCCTTCCAAAAAGGGGCTAAATCCCATAACCACTCTCTTTCATGCTGATATAGCGGTTATCCCCGATAATTATATGGTCAAGCAATGGAATACCTACCATCCTGCCTGTATCTGCAAGCCGCTTTGTAAGAAGTATATCCTCATGGCTTGGAGAAGGGTCTCCTGACGGATGGTTATGTAAAACTATTACAGATACAGCCCCATGCTTAATTGCGTTATAAAATATTTCACGTGGCGATGCCATAGCAGAATTAAATGAACCATTCGATATCTCTAAATCCTTTACAAGCCCGTTCCTGCCATTTAGTATAAGAAGCCTTACCTGTTCATACTCCAGAAATTTCATCATAGGCATAAAATAAACAGCCACCTTTTCTGGGTCTGTGCATAAAAGCTGCTGGTCTGATACTGCTGAGGACATCATGCGCTTTGTTATCTCCGCAAGACAGCTAAGCTGTATTGCCTTAACCCTGCCTATCCCGCGGATTGCCGAAAGCTGGCTTAAAGTCATCTGGAAAAGCCCGCCAATCTTTTTGCCTGGTGCATTATTTAAAATCCGCAAAGCAAGTTCTGTAGCCCGCTCTCCTTTTCCCCCTGTACGTATAACTACTGCAAGGAGCTCTGCGTCTGAAAGCACACTGGCACCATACTTTTCACACTTTTCATATGGCCTTTCTGAAGCTGGCATCTCTTTCATCGTCAAATTATCTGTGTCCATACTGCCTCCTGTCTGCAGAAAGCCCCCGGTATGCACATATAGGTTATGTTATCATAAATTACTTTTTTTGTATATAAGCCAATTTGTATTAACATATGTTTTTTTCGCAAATTTTTCTAAAAAAAAACTAAACTTTCTATCTTTCATCACCTGGTCTGCCATTTTATACTTTAAATTTTTACCAGACCTGCATTTTTCATATACTGTAATGACATCATAATCCCAAACTTTGCATGGTACCATGTAAGACCGCCCTGGAAGTATACTGCATAAGGTGGTTCAATAGGCCCGTCAGCACTAAGTTCAATGGATGAACCTTGTATAAACGCCCCTGCTGCCATTATAACATCACTGTGGTATCCAGGCATTGCATATGGCTCAGGCGAAACATGGCTGTCCACTGGCGACGCTGCCTGTATACCCTTACAGAATGACACTACGGCCTCTTTAGAGCCAAGCGTAACTGCCTGTATTATGTCATACCTTGGTGCATCCCCACAAGGCATAACATTAAATCCAAGCCTTTCATATATATTTGCAGCAAAGACCGCACCTTTAAGTGCACCTGCAGTAACCACTGGTGCAAGAAAAAGCCCCTGGAAAAACTGCCTGTTTAACCCAAGTGTTGCGCCAACTTCTTTTCCAAGTCCTGGGGCTGTAAGCCTGTAAGCACACATATCAGTTAAATCTTTGCGCCCGGCTATATATCCGCCTATAGGGGCAAGCCCTCCGCCAGGATTCTTGATAAGCGAACCAGCTATAAGGTCCGCCCCTGCCTGTAATGGTTCTGTTTTTTCAACGAATTCACCATAACAATTGTCAACCATACATATTACATCTGGTTTTACTGATTTTATAAAAGTTATAAGTTCCCCAATGCGTTCTACAGAAAGAGTAGGACGTGTTTCATACCCCTTAGATTTCTGTATTGTCACAAGTTTTGTCCTGTCATTTAATGCAGCCTTTATGCCATCAAAGTCAAATGAGCCGTCAGGCAGCAGGTCCACTTGTCTGTATGTTATGCCAAATTCCTTAAGCGAACATGGAGGGCTGTCCTTTTTAATGCCTATCACACCCTCAAGCGTATCATATGGCCTGCCAACAGGTGACAGAAGTTCATCTCCCGGCCTTAAAATAGCAGAAAGCGCAACTGTAAGCGCATGTGTGCCACATGTAAGCTGCGGACGCACCAAAGCTGACTCTGCACTGAAAATCTCCGCATAGACCTCCTCCAGTACCTCCCTTCCCATATCATCATAGCCATATCCTGTAGATGCCTCGAAACATCCAGCACTTACTTTGTGCTTCTGCATAGCTCTTAATATTTTAATCTGGTTAAACTCAGCAATGCTATCTATCTGGCAAAACCTGTCCTTAAGCTTTTGTTGTACTTTATCACAAAAACAGTAAACATCTTCATCTATGCCTGCCAGGATATAATAATCTTTTAATGAATCCATAATAACCTCCATTCTGGCTGGAATAAGACCAGCTTGTTAAATATTATATATTAACTTGCTAAAAAAAAGAAGAGTTTTTTCTGGCATGGCAATTTCAAAGTTCT
>DKXQ01000266.1 GCA_002493085.1 Lachnoclostridium sp. UBA7122 | reverse complement strand
AGTATATGAAGCCGCTGGTGCTTAAATCTGGTGTTGTCAGATTTTATGCACCACTGCGTGCTTCATAATAAAAATATACTATTTACCACTTTTTTACAAAAATTCCCTATGTAAAGTTACACTATCAAAATCATATTTTAGAAATGGAATCATATATTGTTTTAAAAACTACCTTCTGCTACTATAGACCACAGCAGCGTTATGGAGGATTTTATGCAAAAACTATTAAGCAGTATTATATATTCTATATGTCTTATACTTCTATCATTAGCATATATAAATGATACTAAGGATTTTCTTTCAAATTTTGCCCCTTTTTGTACCACTGGAAATATAAAGCCGGTTCCTCCACAGACTATTACGCCAGAAAGCCTTGGAATTACTGCCTCTTCCACTGAGCCATCAAATATGTACTCTAAAGCTTACTGCCTGGTTGATGCAGACAGCAACAGGATACTTGCTTCAAAAGATGAAGATATGAAGCTTCCAATGGCCAGCACAACAAAAATAATGACATGCATTATTGCACTTGAAAATGGTGATATGGGCAGCATTGTTACAGCTTCACAAAATGCTGCTTCAATGCCAGATGTACAGCTTAATATGAAAGCAGGTGAAAGATTTATCCTCCAGGATTTGCTATATTCACTTATGCTTGAATCACACAATGATACGGCTGTTGCAATAGCAGAACATATAGGAGGCAGTGTTGAAGGCTTTGCAAAACTTATGAACCTGAAAGCAGAAGAACTTGGACTTGGAAGTACGCACTTTGTAACGCCAAACGGGCTTGATGCTGATGAACACTATACTACAGCGTATGAGCTTTGTTGTATTGCCTCATATGCAATACAGAATGAAGATTTTATGAATATAGTACAGACACCTTCACACCAGTTTTCCAATTATGATGGCACACGTGCGTATTCTGTAAATAATAAAGACGCTTTTCTTACAAGTTATAATGGTGCAATTGGCATAAAGACCGGTTTTACTGGCAATGCGGGTTACTGCTTCTGCGGGGCAGCAAGGCGGGATAATGTAACACTGGTATCATCTGTCCTTGCCTGCGGCTGGCCTCCTAATAAAGGTTACAAATGGTCAGATACAAGAAAGCTTATGGACTATGGCTTTAAAGGCCATGCACAGGCAGCAGTTACCCCCAAAAACCCTTTACCAGCAATTACAGTGTCAGATGGCAAAGAGGCATCTGTGCCAGTGAAACGCACAAGTACAGAAAGTTTTAATGTACTTATATCCAAAGATGACATAATAACAGTAAGCTATGAACTTCCTGAAAAACTTTCTGCACCAGTACGCTCAGGCGATATAATCGGATATGAAAACTACACCATCAATGACGGGCTTTACATGTCAATACCAATAGTAGCATCAAAAACAATAGATAAAACAGACAGCAGATATTTTGCTAATATTCTGGTAAGAATGTTTTTTGCAAATTATTAATAATACAATGCCAGGGGCAAAAGCAGGCAGCCAGCAAAACAGATTATTTTAGTCATATAAAGAAATATGTACTGGTATCCCATTCTTATAAGTCTGCCGTGCTTCTCCCTGTACCAGTGGCATCAGATAGTCCATCATTTTCTGTGTCACATCATTGCCCTCTTTGTTGATATAATCTGCTGGAACTGTCTTTTCTTTATTGGACACATCACGGACCGGGACTGCTGTATATTCTGCATTATATGGATAGTCACTTTTTCTAACCACAGCGGCCATAATTCCGCCCTGGCCATCTATTGCGCACTGGCATGCTTTCATCCCAAGCATACGTGATTCTTCTATGTCAATAGCACTTGCAATATGCCCTGCACACCTCTGCATAAGGTTTAGTTCAATAGAACGGACTTTGCAGCCAATTTTTTCTCTTACAAGTTCTTCCAGCACTTTTGCAGAACCAGCTATATAACTATGCCCAAATGCATCTACTGCACCGCTCTGTACCTGTTCAGATATATATTTTCCATTTTTATCCTTTATTCCCTCACTGATAGCAACTAACACAGAGTCCTGCTTATCAAGCCGTTTTTTTACATCTTCAATAAATCTGTCACTGTCAAATGCTGGTTCACACAGATAAATCAGGTCAGGTCCTTTTGCCCCGTTTACTCTTGCAAGTGCAGAAGCTGCTGTAAGCCATCCTGCATTTCTTCCCATAACCTCTACAATAGTTACTGCTTTTGCAGCATATACATGGCAGTCACGCTCCAATTCTGCAAAAGTCACACCGATATACTTTGCTGCAGAGCCAAAGCCAGGACAGTGGTCAGTTCCTACAAGGTCATTATCAATAGTCTTTGGCGCACCTGCTATAGTAATATCTGTAATGCCGTTCTGTGCACAATACTGTGACAGCTTGTCAACAGTATCCATAGAATCATTGCCACCAATATAGATAAAATAAGCAATATCATGCTTACGGAAAATCTGTATAATTTTTTCAAACTGTTCCTTATCCTTGTCCAAATCCTTTAACTTCAGCCTGCATGAGCCAAGTGCTGCGGCAGGAGTCTGGCAGAGCAGTTCTATATCATATGCACTTTTAATCTTCTCACGGATATTTATAAACTTTTCTTCCAGCACTCCCTGTATTCCATTCTGTGCACCTAATACACCATCCACCTTATTGCTGGTATATGCAGCTTCAATCACTCCTGCAGCTGTTGCATTAATAGCAGATGTTGGTCCTCCGGACTGCGCAACTAATAAATTTTTCATAATCCTTAACTCCTTTCTGTTTAATTCTTTTTACAAAATCCCATATAATCAAAAGTTACCCTGTTATTTTAGTATATCATATTTTTTACCTTGATTAAAGCCCAAAAAATGTGAACGATACGGTTAAGTAAATAAAATAAAAACACCAGGAAACAGCAGTCCGTAGATTGCCATTTTCCGATGTTTTTATTTTTTGCTTTACAATGCTTCTATATCTATTCCTTTCAGAAGCTGGTTTTTATGAATCTCTGTATCACCATCAGCGAGGACATAAACACGGTAAACCAGTACACACATCTGTTCCCCCACTTTAACAGAACGTCTTTCAAGTGAACGGTTTGCTGTAAGGGAAATGCCGTTTACTTTAAGTATCAGTTCCTGATAGCTGCCACGGAATGCAATATTTGTAATTATCCCTGTTTCAGTTGCATGCATCAGGCTTTTAAATTTCTCGTTATCACTCTTAAATGCTTCCACAAATTCAGGGCGCACGATTGCCTGTCTTCCTTTTGGCAGGTTTTCAAAGCCCTTAAATCCACTAAAGTCATCCAGTACCGCAGATGTTCCTATAAACTGTGCCACAAATGATGTCTTTGGCTTTTTATAAATCTCAACAGGCGTTCCCATCTGTTCAAGCCTGCCTTCATTTATAATAATTATATCATCTGCTACTTCTACGGCTTCTTCCTGGTCATGTGTAACAAATATGCTGGTAATGCCTACCTTGCTAATCATTTCCTTAAGCCATCCGCGCAGTTCCTTGCGCACTTTTGCATCGATTGCAGCGAATGGTTCATCTAAAAGCAGAAGCTGTGGATTGGGTGCAAGAGCCCTGGCAAATGCAACACGCTGGCGCTGTCCGCCTGAAAGCTGGTCTGGATAGCGCTTTTCCATGCCCTCAAGACCCACAAGCTTCACGAGTTCTTTAACCCTGTCATCTATTTTGCGTTTGTCCTCTTTCTTGACCCTGAGCCCAAAAGCAATATTTTCATATACTGTCATATACCGGAATAGTGCGTAGTTCTGGAATACAAACCCAATTCCCCGGTCTCTTGCTGATATGTCATTGACTACCTTTCCCTCAATAACAACATCACCACTGTCCTGCTGCTCAAGTCCTGCAATCATCCTGAGTATTGTTGTCTTGCCACTTCCGCTTGGACCTAAAAGTGCCACCATCCTGCCTTGTTCCACACCAAAGTCAATGTCTTTTGCCGCTTCAAAACTGCCAAAATTTTTATTGATATGTTTCATTTCCACATACATGTTTATTCCTCCATCACTTTTCCACGGTACTCCACTATCTGTTTTAAAACAAGCATTATAATGGCCATAAGCACCAGTAAAGAAGATACTGCAAACGCCTGTGTAATTGAATCCGAACTGCCTGCCATATAAAGTGCATCAATTTCAAGTGGCAGTGTAAATGTCTTTCCCCTTGCCTTAGAAACTGCATAAACTGCACCAAATTCCCCAAAGGCCCTTGCAGCGCACAGAATCATTCCATAGAGCAGGGCCCATTTTATATGTGGGAATGTCACTCTCCTAAAAATAACAAATCCCCTTGCACCCATCATCGCAGCAGCTTCTTCCTCTGCACTTCCCTGCGCCTGCATAACTGGAAGCAGCTCTCTGGATACAAATGGAAAAGTAACAAAAATAGTTGCTAAAACTACTCCAGGAACAGAAAATACAAAGGATATATCTGTGCCAAATACGCCATTAAACCAGTCTATTATTGGCTTTGCCCATCCTACCCTGCCAAATGTCATAATAAATGCAAGGCCTGCAATAACTGGTGAAATCGAAAATGGAATATCAATAAGTGTTGACAGTACCTGTTTTCCACGGAATTCAAATTTTGTCAGAAGCCATGAAGCACACAGACCAAAAAAAGTATTTACTACCAGTGCTATCACTGTGGCAATTAAAGTAACCCATAGTGCTGACAGCGTATTTGACGCAGCCAGCGCACTTTTATAAACCTCAATGCCGTCTTTTAAAGAGCGGTAAATAACTTCAGCTAACGGAAACACCAGCATCACCAGAAAGAACAGTACACTAATTCCAATAAGCAGATATGGCACAAATTTTCCTTCACTATTATTATGTTTTTCCATATTGTGCACCCCTTTCTATTGTTTTGTCCTGCGCCCGGCAGCAATTTGTATCATATTAATAAGAAACAGCAGAAAAAAGGAAACCAGCAAAAGCACCAGTGCAATGGCAGCAGCACCTTCATAGTCTACATTTCCAGAATTCAGTTTCTGCATTATAATATAAGAAACTACCTGTGTTCCTTCTTTTGCACTGTTACCTGATATGTATATTACACTGCCATATTCGCCGATTCCTCTTGCAAGCGCCAGTCCAAAACCAGTTAAAAGTGCTGGCATAAGTTCTGGAAGTATAACTCTCCGAAATGTATAACTCCGGCTTGCACCAAGCATTGTACTGGCTTCTTCGTATGTGCCTGGCAATTTTTCAAGTACAGGCTGCAGTGCCCTTACTACGAAAGGAATACCAATAAAAACAAGCGCAATAGTAAGGCCAGTCTTAGTATAAGATGCTTTGATTCCAATATAACCAAGCAGCCTTCCTAATATCCCCTCATCAGAATACATTTTAGACAGGGTAATGCCTGCAACAGCAGTAGGCAGTGCAAATGGCAGTTCAATCATTCCATCCATCAGGCGCTTGCCTGGAAATTCATAACGCACCAGCACCCATGCCAGAACCAGCCCAAATACACAATTTAAAACTGCAGCTACAAATGCACAGCTTACACTGGTAACAAATGCCTGCCGCACATTTGGGCGCATCATCAGTTCCAGAAATTCTTTCCATGACATATGAAAGGCATATACCAGTACGGATGCCAGTGGAATCAGGACTAAAACTGACAGCATTGCCACTGTAATTCCCATCGTAAGCCCGAATCCTGGCAGCACACTCTTTCCTTTCCTTGCTTTCCTGCTCATTAAGTTACCTCCAGCTTTACTACTGATTATAAATTTCATCAAAGATGGCATCATCTTCAAAGAAATCTTTGTATGCCTGGTCCCAGCCGCCAAAATCATCTATACTGCATAAATCAACTGATAAATCAAATGTATCTGAAAATGTTTTCAGTATTTCTTCATTACTTGGACGGTAGTAGTTTTCCCCTGCTAGTTTCTGTGCATCATCTGAATAGAGGTATTCCAGGTATTCTTTTGCTACATCCTGTGTCCCGTTCTTATTTGCATTTTCATCTACAATAGCAACAGAAGGCTCTGCCTTAATGCTGATGCTAGGTGTAACCATCTCATATTCATCTGGGTACTCTTTAACTGACAGCAGTGCTTCATTTTCCCATGCAATAAGCACATCGCCCTGTCCATTTTCTACAAATGTAGTAGTAGCGCCTCTCGCACCTGAATCCATAACAAGTACATTGTCATAAAGCTTTGACATAAAGTCTTTTACCTTTTTCTCATCACCACTAAACTTCTTATCTGCATAGTACCATGCAGCAAGGAAATTCCAGCATGCACCACCTGAGGACTTAGGGTCTGGTGTAATAATCCCGACACCTGGTTTTATTAAATCATCCCAGTCGTGTATATCTTTTTCATTGCCTTTGCGCACAAGGAATGTAATTGTAGATGTGTATGGTGAGCTGTTTCCTTCAAACTCATCAAGCCATCCCTCTTCAATAAGCCCTGCCTCTTCAATCATTGTAATATCATGTGCAAGTGCAAGTGTTACGACATCTGCTTCATTGCCCTCTACTACAGAACGTGCCTGTGAACCAGAACCGCCATGTGACTGTGTAACTTCTATGGTTTTTCCTGTAGTTTCTTTATAATGTTCTGCAAATATTTTATTATACTGTTCGTATAACTCCCTTGTCGGGTCATATGATACATTAGTAAGCTTTACTGTCTCACTTTCCTCTTTGCTGCTGCCACCGCTATTATTGCTGCTGCCATTATTATTGCTGCCGCTGCTGTTGCCGCAGCCTGTAGTAATACCCAGTGCCATCATCATTGACATTCCTAATAAAAGTCCCTTTTTTAAAATATTTTTCTTTCTCATGGATAAATCCTCCTTTAATCTTTTTTATAGATTAACGCAAACGTTTGCGTTGCAACTGTCTTTAATAAAATTTAGTATTTAAGTTGCTTTACTTACTGCTTTATGGTATTATTTCCTTAGAACAATCACAAAGATAACTTATTTTTTGCGTTTTGTCAAACTGTTTTTATGCAAACGTTTGAGTTCAACCCAAAGAAAGGAACTATAAATATGTCTTTAAAAGAAATTGCATCTATGGTAGGAACTTCTGCTTCCACTGTTTCAAGAGTATTAAACAACACCTCTCCGACATGTGCATCTAAAGAACTCCAGGACAAAATCTGGGCAGCAGCAAGAAAAACTAATTACCACCCTAACGAAAATGCCAGGTCGCTCAAAAAGCCTTCCACATCCCCACAGAGCCTTCCACATATCTCTATCATTCTGGCACGTATTTCTTCACTTGAAGAAGACCCGTTTTTCCTGGAACTATTCCGTGACCTTGAGATAGAACTGTTAAAACAGAAAGCATCCATAGATAATGTAATCTATGCTGATGAATCTTTCAGCCAGAATCTTGCCAATTCAAGCGGTGTGCTTATTCTTGGACGCTGTTCCCATAAACTTCTGGATAAAATACGTGCACAAAACCGCAATGTGGCAGGAATCTGGCGCAATCCTATGAATTTTAATGTAGATGAAGTAATATGTGATGGCAAAAGGGCGGCAGAAATGGCGATGAAATACCTCTTCTCACTTGGACACCAGAGAATTGCCTATATCGGGGACTGTTCATTTGAAAGGCGGTATGTAGGATACTGTGATATGCTTATACGTAACGATATTCCTATAGATTATGAATTAATCAAACAGACAAAAGGGGATGCTGGCATGGAATTTTCAGAACTATTAGATAAAAAACTGGCCGGGGACACAGACTTTACTGCTGTCTTTTGTGCTAATGACAACACAGCAATACATGTATTAGAGCTGCTAAAAGCAAAAAAGCGCAATATTAAACAGCCGGTTTCTGTTATCTCTATTGATAATATTGAAGCATCGCAAAATACACAGCCATACCTGACTACAATACATATCCCTCACAGGGAAATGGCACATATGGCAGTTTCACTGCTGTTAGACCGCATAGCCAAAGAACACAGGGAAGTCGTCCGCATTGAATTTCCATGCAGGATTGTGGAGCGTGATAGCTGTTACCACCTGACACCGCCCAATTAAGGGAATTTATATAATTACCAGGTGTTCTGGCAATTTCAAAATTTTTGGAAAAATATTTGAAACTGCCAGAACTATAATTGGAAATATATTATATATCTGCTGGGATTTTCTGGTCGGTTTTCATAATGTGGTTTATTAGCCAGTTTGCAAGAAAATCTATAAGGACATCTATATAAACTTGCTGGTTTTCATTAATATCATCTAAATTTATACTTTCAATTTTATCTACAAAAGCCTGGTGCAGATTCCGCTGCAATGTCAGGCCATCATACTGTATACTTTCCATATAGTTTTCTTCATCATGGAAATGTTTTACTGTGTAGTCCTTAAGTTCTTCTATAACTTCTGCCACTGCTTCACGCCTGTCATATGTATTTCCCTCATGGTTAAGCTCATTTAAATCAGCCAGAATCTCAAAAAGCCGTCTGTGTTCCATATCTATTATATCAACACCAGTACAGTATTTCTCCGAAAATACCAGCATGACAGGATTATCATGTACAATTTCTATCTTTCCGATAAGCGTATCGCTCGAAAGAATATGCCTGTATAACCAGAGTGAAAGATACTCCATCATATCCTGCAATGTCCTGATTCCCCTGCTCACATCCATTGTCTTTAAATCCACGCTGTTTACCTTTTCTGTAAACTTTGCATGCTCACTTTTCTGGCGGAGCAGTTCAGGGTCATGGATTTTTTTCATATATTCCTCTTCATGTAAAAAATGTATTTCAGCATAGTCCTTTAAATCAATAATAAGATTCTTCGCTGCTTTTAAAACTTCTTCTGCACTTTTGCTTTCATCTGACAGGATATCTGCAACTTTATTAATTATTTCAAACAACATACGGTGTTCATTATCAATTAATTCAATTCCTGTCAGACAGTCATTAGTAAACTTATACATTGTTAACATCCTTTCTATCACTTATTATTAAAAATCTGTCAGCCAGAAATATAATGCAGATGGCAAATGGCGTGCAAACACGCATTGTTACCTGCTTTTAACCCTGGCATAATATAATTATTCTGACTACTCCCACAGGCAAGCCTATGGGGTTCTTACTACCAAGTTTAGCTTGCAATCGTACATCATTTTCAGACTTTGGAATGCAAGTGTAAATCTATTTGAGTGAGGACTTTTATTACCAAGCAGTCCTACGGCCACATTAGCGGTAAATTTCTATCTTGCGATAAGGAAGTATAGTCAGTCTCCCTATGTATTTGGTTTATGCTATTTTAATTCCACTATTTAATACTTTGATTTTATTAGCCTTAATCCAGCCGATTAAAGCTTTTTCCTTGTTGTAACATTTATC